>NZ_JADYXB010000022.1:0-62904 GCF_015864485.1 Pseudoalteromonas sp. SWN166 | reverse complement strand
TCAAGTAACCAATGACTAAGCATAAAAATACCCTCATAATCAAAAGATGATAAGGGTATTGTGAAGCAACCAAAAGATCGGTCAACCGATCAAAAATACCTTAACTGATCGGTGTTATCGCTTATAGCGGGGCTTTTTTGTTTTCGATTTTAGAATTAAACGTATTATACGTTAAGAGCTAAAAAACTGACTTGTAATCAGTAGTCTGTATAAGTTACCTGTTCGGCATCATTTATTTAAAAGCCTCGCTTATTGCGGGGCTTTTTTGTATCTGTAATTTATTCAACGTCATTATGGATAAAATGTTCCATATTAATTGGGTCGTTTCTCTCTTTTTCTATTGCCGTATTTTGCGCACAATTACCTCATCGAAAAGCAAATACCTTTGCTTATATGTTTTCAACCCGAGATAGGGGAAGTTTATGACTCAAGATATTACTCATTACGCAAAAAATAGACAGTCAGCTAAAGCGTACAATCCAACTAAAAAGATCTCTGCTGACAATATTGAAAAAATTAAAGAGTTACTTAGATTTAGCCCTTCAAGTGTTAACTCACAACCTTGGCATTTTATACTCGCGTCTAGTGACGAGGCTAAAGCCAAAATAGCTAAATCAACAGAGCGTTTATTTCCATTCAATAAAAAGTCAATTTTAGATGCATCACATGTACTCGTGTTTGCTAGTAAGTTAGATATTGAACAAGACTATTTATTACGTGTTTTAAAGCAAGAAGAAAAAGACGGTCGTTTTGTAGCAGACCCAATCGCATTTAAAGAGCGCATGCATGGTGGCCGTAACATGTTTATTAACTTGCACAAACAAGATTTTAAAGATGTACAGCATTGGATGGATAAGCAAGTTTATTTAAACCTAGGCGCATTTTTATTGGGTGTATCTACCTTAGGAATTGATGCAACGCCAATGGAAGGAATTGAAGTTAGCGTACTTGATGAAGAGTTTGGTTTACGCGAAAAGGGTTATTCAAGCTTGGTTGTTGTGCCTTTGGGGTATAGCGATGATAAAAACGACTTTAATGCCACTCTTCCAAAGTCGCGTTTAGAGTATTCAGAAATTTTAACTGAAGTTTAATTTTTACTTACTGCATTAGCTTAACTGATGCAGCGCTAATCTCTTTGGAGTTAATTATGATCACGCAAATAGTTAAATTTAATATTAAAGACGAATACATCAATCAATTCAAAGCGCTGCTTGAAGATGACAAGCAAGGCGGCAAAGCCGAAACTGGCTTACTAGAAATGCGTTTATATCAGGATAAAAATACACCTGGAGTATTTTTTGCCTACGAACGTTTTGAAAACCAAAATGCGGTTAATTACCACGGTGCACAGCCTTATACGCAAGCTCTATTGCAAGCATTGCCTAATATTAGCGAGTCTGCACCAGAAGTTATGAACTTAAAAGATACAACGCCAGCACCTTTGCATGAGCGCAATCTTAAAACGCCAAACTCACAAGACGATATATTTATTATCTTCTTTATATTCAAAATTAAATTGCAGTATAGAGCGCAGCTTTTAACCCAGTTTGAAACTCATATTACACAAACGCGTAGTCAAGAAGAGGGTAACCTTATATTTGATTTATACACAATTGAAGGCCAAGACGACACGTTAGCAGTGTATGAGCATTGGCGTAAAGAGTCAGACGTATGGGATATTCACTTTAATCAACCATACGCAATTCAAACCGGTAAATTAATGCATGAAGCCGTAGTAGGCGACCTCGAGCAATATATGAGCTTTGTAACTGAGCTATAAAGTACTTTTTGTAATTTATTAAAACTACTTCCCGTTTAGCAAATAGCAGAAGTAACGCTATTTGCTTTTTTTTGGTAGTTAAGCTAAATGCTTAGCTACCTTTTTTATTTTGGAAATACCATGAAACCATTTATTATCAGCGTTAGCTTTTTAGCCTTATTTACACTTAACTCAGCGGCCTTCGCAGCTCCAACTGAAAATGTAATAGAACAATATGGTTTTCCGCTTGCGCTAGTTAATCAGGTGTATACAGGCGATATTACACCTGCAGAAATGCTTAAAAAAGGTCAATTCGGATTAGGGACTGCCGATAATTTAGATGGTGAGCTTGTTGCGCTCAACGGTGTGGTTTATAAAATAGAAGTTGATGGCTCATTAATTAAGGCTCCAGCTAATTTAGCTGCGCCTTATATGACAATGTTTAAGTTTAATCCAAATAAGCGTATTACTTTAAAAAATGTGAGTTCGTTAGCGCTATTAGGTGAGAAACTTAAAGCAACTATGAGCTCTAAAAATAGTTTTTATGCTTATAAAATTACAGGCACATTTAATTATTTAAAAATGGCTTCTGCACAAAAAGTTAAAAACGACAGTGTTCCGCTTATGGAGTATTTAAAAACGCGAGTTATGTACACTAAGCAAAATATTAAAGGTACTTTAGTGGGGCTATATACACCAGAATATTTAGGCAACATTAGTATTCCGGGAATGCATTTTCATTTTGTATCAAACGATTACAAATTAGGTGGGCATTTAGAAGGTATTAGCTTTGATGAAGTGACTGTTGAAATTGAAGAAATAAATAAAATTAATTTAACCCTTCCTCAAGTTGAAAAATTCAGAACTATCGAATTAAAACAAGCCGCTGTGCCTGCTGCAAATAAACACAAGTAATAAGTTTAAAACGTATTAAATGCCAATTTTGGTTAAACACCTCATTGGCATTTTTTATTTTTAGTATTAAAAAGTGCTGAACATTTACTTATTTTTACCGTATAACTGGCTATTATGTTAATTCATCGCTAGCTATGTAATGTTATGTAAAGTAGGTTGAGCAAAATTTGTCAAAGTGCTTGAATTAACCTCATAAATAGCAGTAATTCAGGTTTAATTATGATTTGGCAATGCAAGCCAACCCTATTGGCAATTAGTGTGATGCTGCTTAGCGGCTGTGCGAGTGATTTAAACCCGTCTCAGCGCATGCAAGCGCCCAATAATATGCCACAGCAATGGCAACAAGAAGCATCAAGCTCGGTATTAAAAGTACAAGAGCAATGGCTTACACAATTACAAAATCCTACGCTTAATAAATTTGTACAACAAGCACTTAAAAACAATCAACAGCTTTTGCAAACGAGTTACGATGTAGAGATTCAAAAACAACAACTTATAGTATCGGGCGCGGCACTCTGGCCTAGTCTCGATTTATCAACGCGTACTAGCCGTAGTAAAGACAACCGCCCTGTAAGTTATAATAACGCGAGCTCTGTAAGTTTAGATTTAACGTATGAAGTCGATTTATGGGGCAAATTGTCTGATTCCAAGCGTGAGGCTAATCTTAACTATTTAGCTCAACAAGCACGCTTTGAGCAAGCTAAACAGCAACTGGTCGCAGATGTCGTTACCAGTTGGTTTGATGTTGTTTCAGCGCAGCAATTGCTCGATTTATTTAAACGCCGAGAAGAAAACTCACAACAAAACCTCGATATTATTGAGTCGGGCTACCGCCAAGGTATAAACGAAGCTCTCGATGTATATTTAGCCCGCAATGAGCTTAATAACGAGCGCTCTCGCATAGCAACGCAAACGGCGAGTCTATCGGCTTCAGCTCGAATACTTGAACGTTTGCTTGGCGAATACCCAAAAGGCGCTATTACTGCAAGCAGCGACTTACCGGTTATTAATACTGATATTCCACTAGGCTTACCTTCAGAGCTTATAACGCGCAAACCTTCGCTGCGTGCCAGCTGGTATGAGCTTTTAGCTACCGATGCATCACTTGCGTATGCGCACAAACAACGCTTTCCAAGTTTAAATTTAACAGCTTCTTTAAGTGATAGCACCGACAGAGTAAGCGACTTGTTTTCTCCATCAAGCCTTGCATGGTCGTTATTAGGTAGTATTTCAGCACCACTTTTTGAGGGCGGACGCTTAAAAGCGAATGAAGAAATAGCGCGCCTTAATACTCAAAAGCAAGAGCAACTTTATTTGCAAACGCTTTACGATGCATTTGGTGATGTAGAAAATGCGATTTCACAGCAGCAGTCTCTTAAATCACAATATAGCAGCACCCTTGAGGCGCAAGAAAACGCACTTGCAGCAGAGCAGTTGTCGTTTGAGCAATATCAAAGTGGCTTGGTAACTTACACTACGGTGCTTGACGCACAAGATAGGTCTTTCGATGCACAAAGCTCCTTAATCGACATTAAAAACCAATTAATAGCTAACAGAATTAACTTACACGTTGCCCTTGGTGGTGATTTTGCAAAGCCCTCAAGTGAACTAAAGAGCAATAATGATGAAAACTAAAACAGCAAAAATTATTATTCCAGCGGTGGTTATTATTGCCACTATTTTAATTGTTATGTTTATTAAAGGTAATCCGCCAGAGGCTAAACGCTTTGGCTCACCTCCTAAAGCATCAATAAGTGTGGCTGCGCTTGAGCTTAAACCACAAAATTACCAAGTGATGATTGATAGCTACGGTACGGTAAAACCACGTACACAAAGTTTATTAGTTGCTCAGGCATCTGGGCAAATAATTGAAGTAAGTGATGACTTTAGAGAAGGTGGCTTTTTTGAAAAGGGCGACGTACTTTTAAAGCTAGACGATAGAGATCATCAAGCTGAAGTTAAATCTGCTCAAGCCAATTTATTAACGGCAGAGCAAGGCTTATTAGAAGAAAAAGCGCGTGGACAACAAGCTATTACTGATTGGAAACGCCTTGGCGGCTCAAATCAGGCAAGCAGCCTAGTACTGCGTGAACCACAACTTGCAGCAGCCGAAGCAGAAGTTTTATCGGCTCAAGCAGTACTTGAAAAAGCCATGCTTGATTTAGAGCGCACTAAAGTAACCGCGCCATATGCGGGTCGTATACTTAGCCGTAGTGTTGATTTGGGGCAAGTTGTTACTAACAATACCCAGCTTGCCACTATTTACGCAATCGATAGCGTAGAGATTCGTTTACCGATTAAAAATAAAGATCTTCCGTTCGTAAATTTACCAGAGCAATATCGTGATGGCGCCAAAAATCAAGCAGGTTCAATTGTTAAATTTACCTCTGACTTAGTGGGTGAGCAAACGTGGCAAGGGCAGCTAGCGCGTACCGAAGGTGCTATAGATGAAGGTGCACAACAGCTTTACGTAGTTGCTAAAATTAACGACCCATATAAAGCAACGGCTAATAACCAGTACCCAATAAAAATAGGGCAATACATAAAAGCGCAAATTACCGGTAAAACAGTTCCTAACGCACTTATAATCCCTAACAGTACAATATATCAAGGGACGTATGTTTATGTTGTTGAAGAGGGTGTACTTAAGCGTAAAGACATTACACTTGCTTGGCAAAATGCGACACAAGCGATGATAAAAACGGGATTAAATCCAAATGATAAACTGGTTATTACTCCACTAGGGCAAGTGAGTTCTGGTACTCAGGTAAGTATTTTAGGCGAACAAAGCACAGAGCAACCTAAAAGCCGAGGAGCTAATGGGCAAGGCAAAGGAAAGCGCCCGACGCCAGAGCAGCTTGAGCAAAAAGCAAAAGAGCAGGGTATTAGTGTTGAAGAGCTAAAAAAACGCCGCGCAGCAAAGCAAGGAGATAAGCCATGATCGCTTGGTTTGCCAAAAACCATGTTGCTGCTAACTTATTGCTAGTAACGCTGTTACTGTCGGGACTTTTTAGCTTATCAAGCAAAATACCGCTTGAGGTATTTCCTTCATTCGAAACTGACATGATAAGCGTAAATGTAAGTTTGCGTGGTTCAACACCAGAGGATGTAGAGCAAGGTGTAACTATACGAATAGAAGAAGCAGTGCAAGATTTAGAGGGCATAAAGCAAATATTTAGTCGCTCTTCTGAAGGTTCAGGCTCTGTGACAATAGAAGTGGAAAGCGGTTACGACCCTCGTGAGCTTTTAGCTGATATAAAAAGTCGTGTAGACGCAATTAACACTTTTCCAGCCGATGCTGAAAAGCCGATAGTAGCGCTTGCTGAGCGAATTCGTGAAGTTATCGCGGTTACCGTATCGAGTGACTATGGCGAAAAAGAAACCCGCGAATACGCAGAAACAGTACGCGATCAAATCCTACGTTTACCTAATGTAACGCAGGTAGAGCTAAGTGGCGTTCGTGATTACGAAATAGCCATTGAAGTAAGCCAAGATATTCTTCGTCAGTACGATTTAAGCTTGGCACAAATATCGAGTGCTATTTCAAACTCAAGCTCAGATATTTCTGCTGGTAACTTAAAAACAGAAGGCGGGGACGTACTTATAAGCTCTAAAGGGCAAGCATATCGTAAAGATGAATTTGCCAGCATTGTTGTTAAAAACCAAGCCGATGGCACTATTATTCGCTTAGGCGATATAGCGACTATAAAAGATGATTTTGAAGAAACACCAGTACGTACTCGCTTTAATGGTAAGCAAGCTGCATTTATCGACGTATATCGAATTGGTCCACAAAGTGCGATTACAGTTGCTGACGATGTTAAAAACTACATAAAAGAGCAACAAAGCTCTCTCCCGCAAGGGTTTGAACTAAGTTACTGGGATGATGATTCGGAGCTGGTTAAAAGTCGTATTTCGACCCTTACTACCAATGCTTTACAAGGCGGTATTTTAGTACTGGCTTTACTTACTTTGTTTTTACGCCCTGCAATTGCATTTTGGGTATTTATTGGTATTCCGGTTTCGTTTATGGGCGCGTTTATAGCGATGCCTATTTTTGGCGTAACCCTTAATATTATGAGCTTATTTGGCTTTATATTGGTACTGGGGATTGTTGTTGATGACGCCATAGTTACCGGTGAAAACGTTTACACCCATCTAAAAACGGCTAAGTCGGGCGAGCAAGCCGCAATTTTAGGTACTCAAGAAGTAGCAACACCAGTAACATTTGGTGTGTTGACTACCGTTGCTGCCTTTTTACCTTTGGCCTTTATTGAAGGGGCGCGTGGTGCCTTGTTTGCACAAATACCGGTAGTGGTTATTCCGGTATTATTGTTTTCATTGATTGAATCTAAATTTGTACTACCAGCACATTTAAAATATATAAAACTACGCCACGAAAAAGGCGAACCTTCAAAGTTTGATGTTATTCAACAGCGTTTTGCAGATGGATTTGAAAACGCGATTTTAAAATACTATCAACCCACTTTAAATTTAGCACTGCGCCATAAATTGGCTTCGGTAAGCTTGTTTATTGGTGTATTTGTTATAATTTTAACCATGATCACCAGCGGTTGGACTAAGTTTGTATTTTTCCCGCGCATACCAAGCGAAACAGTCCGCGTTAACTTAACACTACCAACAGGTACACCGTTTGAAGTAACTAATAAATACGTAATTGACATGTCGCAAAAGGCGCAGCAATTACAAGAAAAATACCGCGACCCAGATACTGGCGAAAGCGTTATTTTAAATATATTAGCCACAACAGGCGGGCGTGGTGGTGTATCTAATTCAGGCTCTGTACGCTTTGAAATAACACCGGCTGAAAAGCGTGAATCAGACATAGGATCACGAGAACTTGCCAGCGAATGGCGCGATTTAATTGGTGTCATACCAGGCGCCGAAAGTTTAACGTTTAGAGCCGAAATTGGCCGAAGTTCAGACCCCATTGATGTTCAGCTTAGCGGCACTTCGTTGACTATTTTACAAGACGTGGCTGATCACATTAAAACCCGTTTATCGACCTATCCAACGGTATTTGATATTGCCGATAGTATGTCCGACGGTAAAGAAGAGTTACAAATAGAGCTTACGCAACAAGGTTTAGCGCTGGGCTTAAATAGAGTCAATGTAGCAGGACAAGTACGTAACTCGTTTTTTGGCTCGCAAGCACAACGTATTCAGCGAGGCAGGGATGACGTACGTGTAATGGTACGCTTACCTATAGATGAGCGCCGCTCTGTAGCTGACCTACAAAACATACTTATAAATACGCCTGATGGAGGCTCAGTGCCTTTATCGCACGTGGCAACACTTACTGCTGGGCAAAGTCCATCAACTATTAATCGAATAGACCGTTACCGCACATTAAACGTAACAGCCGATATCGAAAAAAATAATACCAACATGACCATACTGCAGGCTGACCTAACGGAGTATTTAGATGGGTTAATGCAGCAATATCCTGGAGTAGATTACAAACTAGAAGGTGAGGCTAAAGAGCAAAGAGAGTCGTTTGGTTCGTTGGCTTGGGCACTTGTGTTTGTATTTTTTATTATTTATGCGCTATTAGCAATACCGCTTAAATCTTACTTACAACCAATCATAGTAATGAGTGTTATTCCATTTGGCATGATAGGTGCTGTAGTAGGGCATTGGATCATGGGAATGGACTTAACTATTATGAGTTTACTCGGTATGCTTGCGCTAACCGGGGTGGTGGTAAATGACTCCCTCGTACTCGTTGATTTTATTAATAAAAAGCGCAGTGAAGGTGGTAAAGTTCTCGATGCTATAAAAATTGCAGGTGCATCACGTTTTCGCCCTGTAATGCTAACTAGTTTAACGACCTTTATTGGCTTAATGCCATTACTGTTTGAAAAAGCGACTCAGGCACAGTTTTTAATACCAATGGCAGTGAGCTTAGGGTTTGGGATTATTTTTGCTACCTTTATTACTTTATTGTTAGTACCAATAAACTACATGCTAATGGAGCGTTTTCAAGGTTGGTTTAAATAACTTCACTCTTAAATACGTGATTATTAAAGCTGTAGGTAAGCAATTACCTGCGGCTTTTTTATAAGCTAAAAAGTAATATTAGACAATAGAAGATAAGTGAATAAAAAATTTAGATAAATATAAGAGTAAACAGGAAGGTTAATTTCTTTTTTGATAAAGCCTTTTAAAGGCGAGGGTTTGCTAAAAAGGTGTTCCCCAAGATACGGTACTCGGTTTCAGTCCTGAAACCAGAAGGTTTCAGGGCGGGAATCTGCGGTTTACCGTAGGCTTCTCGGTACATGCCGAGCCTGCACAATAGTAGACGAACAAAAACCCTGGTATAAAATTTATCGGCTCAGGGACTTAACTAAGCTCCGGTACCCCAGGGAACAATTTAAGTATATAAGACATAATCCAATCCTTAAACCCCAAACGTAAAAAATTAAACCGTTCGCTTAGTTTTTCCGCACCTTTAACTCATCATTTACTTTATCGCATGGTTTTTGAGCTTGATCATACAATTAATTGGAGTTGCTTTTTATCGAGTGGTAGCATTGCCTTAACTTGCAAAGCGAAGATTTTATTATGAACGATTTACCCGATTACGAAAAAGCTCAACTGCTTTTAGAAAAAAACGAAATATTTGTATCACCTGCTGAAGCGCATGGTGTAATTAGTGGTTTACTTGCGTGTGGTTTAACCATTGACGACAAAGAATACTTAGGCCTTTTGAGTGATGTGTTTAACGATGGTGAATCGTTTAGTAACGATTTAAAGCAGTTTTTTGGCACTATTTATAAGCAAGTAGTAGCGAGCTTTAATGATGATGAATTTCAGTTTGATTTATTTTTACCAAGCGACGACGAAACACTCATCGATCAGGCTAATGGCCTCGTATCATGGGTAGCGGGTTTTATGCTTGGTTTTGGTTTAAAGCAAAAAGACTACGGTAAACTATCGAGTGATGTTAAAGAGGTTATTACTGACTTTAGCGAAATCACTCGCCTAGATACTACTTTTGAAGAAACCGAAGAAGACAGCCAAGCGCTGCACGAAGTGATTGAATATGTGCGTGTATCAGCACTACTTTGTTTTGCAGAGCTTGGTAAAGAGCAAAGCACGCAAAGTACTAAAAAAACACTTCATTAACTTTTAAAAAGTAAAACGGGTTGGTTAATAATGGTTGAAGTACAAAAGTCAGAATTTAAAGCACGTCGCGAGCGCTTACTTGCTCAAATGGATGAAAATAGCGTTGCTATTATTCCCGCTGCGAGCGAAGTGACGCGCAGCCGCGATACCGAATATGCATTTAGGCAAGATAGCGACTTTTTTTACTTAACTGGCTTTAACGAACCCGACGCCGTACTTGTACTCTGCAATAACAGCGATGCACCCAGTACTTTATTTTGCCTAGATAAAGACAAACTAGCTGAAATTTGGCATGGGCGCCGTATTGGTTTTGATAAAGCCAAAAGTGACTACCTGTTTGATGAAGCTTACCCACTCAGTGAATTAAACGATAAGCTACTAACTATACTAAATGCAAAAGATGCTATTTATTTTGCACAAGGCGCCTACTCTTCATTTGATACCAAAGTGTTTTCGTTATTAGGTATGCTTCGAAGTGGCTCTCGAAAAGGACTCAAAGCACCGAGTACTTTAAAAGAAATACGTGGCCTTATTCATGAAATGCGTTTGTTTAAATCGCCAAGCGAGATAGATGTTATGCGAGAAGGCTGCGAAATTAGCGCGCGAGGGCACATGCGCGCTATGCGTTTTTCACATGCTGGAGCTACTGAATTTCAGCTAGAAGCTGAGCTACATCATCATTATGCAATGAACGGCGCGCCGCACCCGGCGTATGGCACTATTGTTGGCAGTGGCGACAACGCCAATATTTTACATTACACACAAAATAGCGATGTATTAAAAAGTGGTGACCTGGTACTTATAGACTCTGGGTGTGAGTTACAAGGTTACGCTGCTGATATAACACGTACATTTCCGGTAAATGGTCAATTTAGCGAAGAGCAAGCCGCGCTTTATAATATTGTACTTAAAGCGCAAGAAGTTGCTTTTGATGAGGTAAAACCCGGCGGGTTTATGTCGCACGCCAATAAACTAGCAATGGAAGTAATGACCCAAGGTTTACTTGATTTAGGTATTCTAACCGGCGACTTTGACGAGCTAATGGCAAAAGGTGCGTGTAAAGAATATTACATGCACGGGCTTGGACATTGGCTTGGTTTAGATGTACATGATGTTGGCGACTACAAAGTAAATAACGCTGAGCGTGCATTTGAGCCGGGTATGGTACTGACCATAGAGCCAGGGCTTTATATAAGCGAAGACTCAAGCGCACCGCAAAAATACAAAGGCATTGGTATTCGTATCGAAGATAACTTGCTAGTTACCGAAACCGGCCATGAAAACTTGACCCTAAGCGTACCTAAAAAAATTAGCGATATAGAAGCACTTATGCAAAGTGCTAAAAACGTATAAAGCTCGGAGAGTAAAGTGGCTAAGCAGTTTGATGTAGTTATTATTGGCGGTGGTTTAGCGGGAGCAAGCTGCGCATTAAGTGTGGCTAAAACTAATCCCGCGTTAAATATTGCCGTTGTAGAAGCTAATCAAGTAACCGGCGACTACCACCCAAGCTTTGACGACAGAAGCATTGCACTTGCTCAGCAATCGGTAGAGTATTTACAAAGCCTCAATTTATTTGAGCAAAATGCCCCTTACACCGCAGCAATCAAAAAAGTGAGCGTGTCTGATAGAGGCCACTTTGGCAAAGCGCACATTAATTGCGACGAATTTGCTAAGCCCTCACTTGGTTACGTAGTAGAAGTGAATCCATTTGGCCGAGCGCTCCACCTGCGTTTAACGCAGTCAAATATTACGCTTTTGTGCCCCGATAGCGTAACTGCCATCGAGAAAACTCTGCATAGCAATACACTCACCCTACAAAGCGGCGAGCAATTAAATGCAGCACTATTGGTTATTGCTGATGGCGCACAATCACCCACACGCAATTTACTCGGGCTTGGTTTTAATACCCTGCCTTATGAACAAGGCGCTATTATTGCTAATGTAGAAGTGGCTGGTGGGCATAATAATCATGCCTTTGAGCGCTTTACACAAAACGGGCCTATGGCGTTATTACCCATGAGCAATAACCGTTATTCGTTAGTGTGGTGTATGCGCCAAGAGCAGGTTAAACAGCACATGGCACTCAGTGAACAAGATTTTTTAAGTGCCCTGCAAAGCGCGTTTGGTTATCGCGGTGGTCAATTTACTAAAGTAGGCATGCGCACGAGTTACCCGCTTGTTTACGGGCAAGTTGAGTCTTTAACTGCGCACCGTACAGTGGTTATTGGTAATGCTGCACATGCGATTCACCCTATTGCAGGGCAGGGTTTTAATTTAGGCCTTCGCGATGTGCAAGTACTTAGTAATTTAATAGCAAATAGCCAACACGATTTAGGCAGCTATGCGTTTACACGTGAATATTCAAAAAAGCGCAGTAGCGATATAAAAACCGTAATGAGCTTAACCGATGCACTTGTTAGACTTTTTTCGAACTCATCGCGAGTGCTTGCATTTGGGCGTAGTATTGGGTTGTTTTCGATGGATTTATTTCCCGCATTAAAAGCGCCATTAGCTAAACAGTTAATGGGGCAAGTTAAACAAGGTAGGCGTTTATGAAGCAAGCACAGGTTTGTATTGTAGGTGGCGGCTGTGTAGGGCTAACACTAGCACTTGGTTTGGCAAAAGCCGATATAAGCGTCGTTGTACTCGACGGCGCACCAACACAAGCGTTACCAACTGACGAATATGGTTTGCGCGTAAGTGCGCTAAGCATTGCAAGCCAAACCTTGCTTGAAAAATTAAATGTATGGCCCGAAATTATCGCACAGCGAGCGTGTGCTTATACGCATATGGACGTACGTGATGCCGACAGCTTTGGCAAAATAGCGTTTAATAACGAGCAACTTGAGCTTGATAATTTAGGCCATATTGTTGAAAACGACATTATTCGCTATGCGCTTATAAAGGAGCTAGAGCAACAACCAAGCGCCACACTAATGTTTGATACGCAGTATCAGCAAATACATCAAAGTGAATCTGACGTATTTATAACGCTTAAAAGCGGCGAGCCAATTATTGCAAAGCTGCTGGTGGCCGCTGATGGAGCAAACTCAGCTATTCGTAAGCAATTTAATATGGCGCTTAGCTTTAAAGATTACGATCACCATGCGCTAGTTGCTACAGTTAAAACTAAAGAGCAACATGCAAATACCGCACGCCA
Source organism: Pseudoalteromonas sp. SWN166 (assembly GCF_015864485.1). Classification (NCBI taxonomy): domain Bacteria; kingdom Pseudomonadati; phylum Pseudomonadota; class Gammaproteobacteria; order Alteromonadales; family Pseudoalteromonadaceae; genus Pseudoalteromonas; species Pseudoalteromonas sp. SWN166. The sequence continues at coordinate 49,921 of NZ_JADYXB010000022.1, read as the reverse complement.
AGTATTTTTACCAACAGGGCCACTCGCGTTTTTACCATTGAGCGATGAGCATACTCATTCAATTGTGTGGTCTACCAGCCCCAATCATTGTGATGAATTATTAGCAATGGACGACACCGCCTTTAATAAAGCCGTAATGGCAGCCATAGATAGCCAATGTGGCTTGTGTGAAGTGCAAAGTAAGCGCGCTGCTTTCCCACTTAAAATGCGCTACGCCCAGCAATGGGTTTCAGGCAAAGTTGTACTTATTGGCGATGCTGCACATACTATTCACCCACTTGCAGGGCTTGGTATGAACTTAGGCCTAAAAGATGCGGCTTATTTAATTGAGCTACTCACAAGTGATAGCAAGGAGTTTGCAAGCACTCGCACACTTCGCGATTACGAGCGTACCCGTAAGCTCGATGCGCAAAAGCACATTGCGATGATGCAAGGGCTTAAAGAGTTATTTGAAGGTGCAAACCCGGTTAAAAAACTTATTCGCGGAGTAGGGCTATCATTAGTTGATAACCTAGGCCCAATAAAGCATCTGTTCGCCAAAGAAGCGATAGGCAAGTAACGTAGGTTGGGAAGAGCGAAGCGAAACCCAACGAGAAAAGCAGTAGTTTTAGCTGCCAGCTTTCAGTCAAAGAAAAACCGATGTTTAATTTAAACATCGGTTTTTTGTTTTAAAATGGTTTTGAATATATTAAAAGCTGCGCTTTTCACGCGAGCAAGCTCTGCGTTTACATGCAAAGTTTAACACTGAGTTTAATTTTACCGTAGGCGTTTAGCTTGCTGACGCGACGAGCGTAGCTCGTAATTACTATCGTTAGTTAAAAAGCGCTTTGCGTTAAATCAGTTATAAATTATGTTGTGCTTCATTCACCATATCTTTGAGCGCATCAACTAACATTGGATCTCGCGAGTTTTGTTTAGCAAGCTCTAGTGCATGTTTCATACTGGTAACGGCTTCTTTAAACTGTTTGTCAGCAGTGTACCCTTGCGATAATCGCATGTGAGAGTAAGCAGCATTAGGATAATCGCTAGTAAAGTGTTTAAGCGTAGTTATCGCTTTTTTAGTGTTATCAAACTTTTGCTGGCTATGGGCAAATTCTACGTACACATCTTGTGGAGTTTTAAGCTCAAAACCGTACTTATCACTGAGTGCTTGGTAGTAACCGGTAATGAGGGATACATCAGCAAATCTTCCGTGCTCATCAGTAACCTTAAATATTAGGTCACTAAATAAGTTGATTAGGCTATCGCTAAGGGCTGGTAGTATGGTGCCCATATGACTAAAAGCAGGGTAATGTTTATATTCCCATTTTAGCTGCGTAGGCATTTGCTGTTCTAAATTTACTAAAGTATTTAATACACCTGTATAAAAGCGTGACCCTTCACTTGCTACACTAATAAATAACGATTGATCGCCTTTAGGATTTTTAGTGTATTTAATAATATTATTTTTTAACTCTTCATCACTCCACCAACTATTTGGGCTTATAGCTATGTAGTTGTTAAATAATTCAGGCTGATTAACTAAAGTATAAAGCGCTAAAGTACCCGCATTAGAGTGACCAATTAAGGTGTTGTAGCCGTTTGTTGGGTAGTTGCTATTTATATAAGGCATGAGTTCATCAGACACAAACTTTAAAAACTTGTCGGTTTGCCCAGCGTCAGGCCATTTGTTTTTAACAAAAGTTTGAAACTCTGTTTTAGGCTCGCCTTCTACTTTTGGTAAATAATCACGAACACGGTTAGTTGTATCTATACCAACGAGCATTGCGTTAGGTATCTGCTCGTAATCAACAAGGGATTTAATAACACCAGACGCCGTATGAAAGTGCTCAACACCATCAAGTAAATAAATAACATAAAGCGGCTGATCGTCTTTTACAGTGTCAGGTATGAAAATTTTAATGGGTCTATCTTCGTTAAGTATTTTTGACTGCAGAATGACTTTTTTACCAACGGTTATGTCAGTTATAGTGGTTTTTGCGTGGCTTAAAAGCGATGTGCCCAAAGTAAGTATTAATACGAGCGATAATAAATGCTTCATAAATATCCTTATTTAATAATGTGTTGTTCAATAATTGCACGGCTTTAAGCTTGAGTAAATATTTATATTTTAGGTGAAAGCGTAAAGTTTAACTAATTAAAAGCTGCGCTTTTCACGCGAGCAAGATCGGCATCTACAATATATATTATGCTCCGCGCCTAACTTTTACAGTATGCGTGCAACTTACTGACGTGATGAGCGAGGCTCGTAATAATTACCTTTAAACACTTATCTATAAAAGCTTAAAAAACCTGCTTGCTTAATTATCCGTCTAAGCGTAAAATGCGCGCTCATTTCGGCTTTTAAACTATTAATTCCTTGCCTTAAACCGACCGGCCGAAACGGTAGAAGGCTCTATTAACCGTAAGGAATATCCATGCGTCATTACGAAATCGTATTCATGGTTCACCCTGATCAGAGTGAGCAAGTAACTGGTATGATCGAACGTTATACTGGTTCTATCACTGAAGCTGGTGGTGTTATACACCGTCTTGAAGATTGGGGCCGTCGTCAATTGGCTTACCCAATTAACAAGCTTCATAAAGCTCATTATGTTCTTATGAACGTTGAAGCACCAACTGAAGTAATCAGCGAGCTAGAAACTACTTTCCGCTACAACGATGCAGTGCTTCGTAACTTAGTTATCCGCACTAAAACTGCTGAAACTGAAGCGTCTCCTCTTGCAAGAGAAGAGAAGAAAGAAGCACCTGCTGCTTAATTGTTTTGAGTCCTAGCATGGCGTTTAACTGGCGGTAAGTATAAATGGTTAGCCCTTTTATGAATCAGCTGGTTATATCTGGGGTAGTTTGTAAAACTCCCAAGTTTAGCCAAAGCCCTGCAGGCATCCCGCATTGTATTTTTGTTGTAGAACATAAATCGATGCAAACCGAGGCAGACCTTAACCGTAATAGTTACGTGAGGCTTCAGGTGGTTGCTAGCGGAAAGCAAATGCAACAACAGACTCAACATTTGCACGTTGGGCAGGCATTGCAAGTGAGTGGTTTTTTAAATCGCCACGAAGGTCGTAACGGCCTTAGCCAATTGGTTTTGCATGCTCAGCATATAGAAAGAATTATTTGAGGAATTAATCTCATGGCACGTTATTTCAGACGTCGTAAGTTCTGCCGCTTTAAAGCGGAAGGCGTAAAACAAATCGATTACAAAGATCTAGCTACTCTTAGAAACTATGTTACAGAAAGTGGCAAAATCGTACCTAGCCGTATCACAGGTACTAGCGCTAAATTTCAGCGCCAGCTAGCAACTGCTATTAAGCGTGCTCGCTACTTAGCCCTTCTTCCATACACTGACTTACATAAGTAAGCAGCGGATTAACAGTTTTTAAAAGGTGTAGAAACATGCAAGTTATTCTACTAGATAAGATCGCTAACCTAGGTAGCCTAGGTGAACAGGTTGTAGTTAAATCTGGTTTCGCACGTAACTTCCTTTTCCCTCAAGGTAAGGCAGTTCCTGCGACTAAAGCTAACATTGAAACTTTTGACGCTCGTCGTGCAGAACTTGAAGCGAAAATCGCTGAACAGTTAGTTGCTGCACAAGCACGCGCTGAAAAACTAGAAGCATTAGCAGAAGTTACATTAGTATCTAAAGCTGGTGACGAAGGTAAGTTATTCGGTTCAATCGGTACTCGTGACATCGCTGACGCTATCTCAGCTGTTGGTGTTGAAGTTGCTAAGTCAGAAGTTCGTTTGCCTCTAGGTACTATCCGTGAGACAGGTGAATTTGACGTATCAATTTCAGTTCACTCAGACGTAACGGCTACTATTAAAGTAATCGTAATCGCTGAAGCTTAATTTTTAATTAAGCGACAAAAGCCGTGCTATTAGCGCGGCTTTTTTGTGTCTGTAATTTGGCTAACTTCATTAGTTAAGGGCACAGTTCAATAAAGCCTCGTACAACCCCTTTTTTTATTCAATTATTTTTTCATTTCGTTTAAACCTTTTCGAACTGTCATTACGTCTAACTTATCAATACACTAACTCAATAATAATAATTAGAAGGCGACATCGCGGATGTTACACGTTAAACCCGAACAAACGCCTTTATGCGAAACTACACTTATTGAGCGTGTTCAATCGGGTGACCAAGTGGCATACGCTACTCTTTATGAGCTGCATATAAAGCGAGTCTACGGTTTATGTTTACGCTTATTAGCCGACCAAGCACACGCCGAAGATGCAGCTCAAGAAGTGTTTGTGCAGGTATGGCATAAAATAGCGCAATTTGACGGTCGCTCACAGTTTTCTACCTGGCTTTACAGCGTTGCCAGTAATGTAGCGATTAACTATTTACGCAAGCAAAAAAATTGGCTGCAAAAAGTGGTGAGCATTGAACACAGCGGTATGGATGAACAATCAGCTAACGATTGTGATGGTTTAAATGGCCTTGATAAATTAATAGTAAGGCTTCCTGAGCGAGCACGTATGGTGTTTGTATTATTTGCAATTGAAGGTTATAGGCATGAGGAAATAGCCGAGCAGTTAGGTATGGCTGTGGGGTCGAGTAAATCGCAATATCATCGTGCTAGGCAGTTATTACAAGAGTGGTATGAAAATGAATAAACCAAATTTTGACGACTACTTAAACGAGTCATTAAATACACTAAATAAAGAGATACCACCAAAAAAAGGCTTGTGGACAGGGGTTGAGCGAGCGATTGCTAATAACAAACCGACATCAAAAAATGCTGTGATTTGGCCAAAAATAACGGCAATAGCAGCATGCACAGTGGCTGGTTTAATCGCTATAAACACATTTGTTATAACGCCTGAACCACAACCTGCATTGGCAATAAGTGACTATTTTTCGGCGCAAAAAAACAGTTTATTAGTTGAGTATAAAAATGAAGAAGCACTGACTACTAACTGGCAAACACAGCTTCAAGAACTAGAAGAAGCTGAGCAAGCAATAAAGCAAGTTCTTGAAAGTGAGCCACAAAACCAGGCGCTACTAACAATGCTAGCGCAAATATATCAACAACAACTTGATTTAATTAACAAGGTGCATGCGCCACGTTGGCAGCACATTTAGGAGTACGACATGAAAGCGATTTTATTAGGACTGAGCTTATTTCCATTAGCGGTATTTGCGGGTGAAAAAATAGATAAGCAAATAGACGTACCAAATGGCGGCACTATTTTTATTGAAAACCAACGCGGTGATATACATATTACAGGCTGGGATAAAAACGAATTTAAAGTATCTGGCGAGCTTGATGACAAAGCCGAGGGTTATGAGCTTAAAACAAATGGCGATAAAACTCAGTTTATTGTAAAAATGCCACGTAAATCAAATTGGGGTAATAATGGCGATGGCTCAAGCCTAACTATATTTATGCCTAAAAGCAGTAGTTTAGAGTTTGCTGGTGTTAATGTATCGGTGACTGCGAAAGAGCTAAAAAATGGCGCTGAAGTTGACGTGGTTAATGGCGAAATTACGGTAGATGATATTACTGGCAACATTAAGCTCACCACCGTAAATGGTGATGTGAACGCTGAAAACTTAAACGGTAATATTCAATTTGAAACCGTAAATGGCGAAATTAACGATAGGCAATCAAGTGGTGAACTACGTTTTAGCGCTGTTAATGGCGATATTAAATCAACCTCAAGCGCCAATGATGTGCGCCTTGAAAATGTAAATGGCGATATAGATTTTACGCTATCGTCAATTAAAAACTTACGTATTAACACGGTGAATGGCGAAGCCGAAGTACATATTAAAGAGCTTTTAAAAGGCGGTGATGTACGTTTTGAATCGGTAAGTGGCGATGGTGATTTTTACTTTCCTGACAGCGTATCTGCAAATTTTGAAATTAAAGCGCACGCTAATGGCAAAATCATTAATAAAGTTACTAGTGATAAAGTCAGTAAAGCTAAATACGGCCCAGCCAGTGATTTAAAATTTAGCATTAATGGCGGTAATGCTAATGTTGAAATGGATACAATTAGCGGGCGCATAGAGCTTCGTATTAAATAACGCTCATTCACCTTCACGATTACAAAAAGCAGGAAAAGATTTCCTGCTTTTCTATTTGCACAGCCCCTTCAAGTCGATAGAATAGAGCCATTCAATTTTACTACTGTGAAGTTATGGCCAAACCAGATAAGCAAGTCGATACACTTAAAGTTCCTCCCCATTCAATAGAAGCTGAACAATCTGTTTTAGGTGGCTTAATGCTTGATAACCAAGCTTTTGACCGCGTAGCTGAACTTGTTGTATCACAGGATTTTTATACCCGCACGCACAAGTTAATTTTTGAGGCGATGACGGCACTTGCTGAGATTGGCGATCCGATAGATTTAATCACTATTTCTGAAAGTTTAGAAAAAAATAATAAACTGGCAGGAATTGGTGGCTTTGCTTATTTAGCAGAAATAGCTAAAAACACGCCAAGTGCTGCTAACATTGACGCTTACGCAAGTATTGTACGCGAACGTGCTGTTGTACGTGAAATGATTGGCGTAGCGAACGAAATTGCAGAAGCGGGTTTTAATACCGAAGGACGTACCAGTCACGACTTACTCGATTTTGCCGAAAGCAAAGTGTTTAAAATAGCTGAGCAACGAACAAAAAATAATGAAGGCCCGCAAAGCATTCATAGCATCCTTGAAAAAACCGTTGATAAAATAGAAGAGCTTTATCAATCACCACAAGATGGTGTTACGGGTGTAAGTACAGGTTATGCCGATCTTGATAAAATGACGACGGGCTTACAGCCTTCTGACTTAATAATTGTTGCAGCACGTCCTTCAATGGGTAAAACGACCTTTGCGATGAACCTTGCAGAACATGCTGCAATGACTCAAGACAAACCAGTATTAATTTACTCTCTAGAGATGCCCTCAGAACAAATTATGATGAGGATGCTAGCGTCTCTTGGCCGTATTAACCAAACTAAGGTACGTACTGGTCAGTTAGATGATGACGATTGGGCACGACTTTCATCAACAATGGGCTTGTTGATGGAAAAAGGCAAAATGTACGTTGATGATGCATCGGGCTTAACACCTACCGATGTGCGTTCACGTGCAAGGCGTATAGCCCGCGACCACGGCGGCATTAGTATGATCATGGTCGATTACTTGCAGTTAATGCGTGTACCAAGTTTAGCTGATAACCGAACGCTCGAAATTGCTGAAATTTCGCGTTCACTTAAAGCATTGGCAAAAGAGCTAAAATGTCCGGTAGTTGCGCTTTCGCAGCTTAACCGTACACTAGAGCAACGTGCTGATAAACGCCCAATTAACTCAGATTTACGTGAGTCAGGGTCGATAGAGCAAGATGCCGATTTAATCATGTTTATTTACCGTGATGAAGTTTATAACGAAGACAGTACCGACAAAGGTATTGCCGAAATTATTATAGGTAAACAACGTAACGGTCCAATTGGTAAAGTGCGTTTAACATTCCAAGGTCAATTTTCTCGCTTTGATAATTACGCGGGACCAGCGGTAGATGACGATTACTAATGCGCTTAGCTACTGCTGAAATTAATTTAGCTGCACTTGCGCATAATTTAGCGCAAGTTAAGTGCTTTGCGCCTAACAGCAAAGTAATGGCGGTGCTAAAAGCAAATGCTTACGGGCATGGCTTAGTAACGATTGCGCAGCATTTGAATGATGCTGACGCATTTGCTGTGGCGCGTATAGATGAAGGGCTTGCCCTTCGAGCTGGGGGCTTAACAAAGCCAATAGTTTTACTCGAAGGCTTTTTTAATAAAGCCGATATACCTATTTTACTTGCTAATAACTTTCAAACTGTTATTCACGATGAATACCAATTAGCCGCGCTTGAAAAAGCAAAGCTCGATGCGCCAATAACCTGCTGGTTAAAAGTAAATACAGGTATGCATCGATTAGGTATTGCGCCAGAGCAGTTTGAAGCGTTTTATAACCGCTTACAAAAAACACCTAATGCTAAAAATACCGTTAATTTAATGACTCACTTCTCCTGTGCTGATGATGTTGGAAATGCTAAAACGGTTCAACAAATTACGTTATTTGATAACTTAGTGAATGGCATAGACCAAGCGCATTGCTTATCAAATTCAGCGGGTATTATCGCGTGGCCAAATGGCCATGGTGATTGGGTACGGCCAGGGCTTATGCTGTATGGCGTATCGCCTATGGCAAATAGCATTGGGCAGCAACACAAATTAAAGCCAGTTATGCGCTTAACTACACGTGTAATTGCAGTGCGTAATGTGCCAGCCAATGAAGCGGTCGGGTATGGCGGTCGTTGGAAAAGTGATAAACCAACCAAGTTAGCCGTTGTTGCTATGGGCTATGGTGATGGCTACCCTCGGCACGCTAAAGAGGGGACGCCCGTTATAATAGGCGAGCAGCGTTATGGTATTGTCGGTAGTGTAGCTATGGATATGATTAGCGTTGATATAGGCGCTAACGAGCACAATATTAAAGTAGGCGACAGAGTCACTATGTGGGGCCCTGAACTACCCGTTGAAGAAATAGCACTATGCGCTGATACCATTCCTTACGAGCTGTTGTGTAATATTACACCACGTGTAAGTTATGAATATCAGCGTTAATATAAATTAACTATAAAGCAGCGCTTACTCTTTTATAAAGTAAATGTCGCTAAAGCCCATACGGGCAAATTCTTGATCGCGAAAGTTACGAACAGAAGCAGACCCTTTTGAGGTCATTTCTATTTGCTGTACCATGCTTAAGTAACTCGTTAGATCAATACCTTCGGCAGCAGCAATTGCTTCATACATGTCATGGTATTTATCTTTGGCGAAATTAATCTCGCGTGGTTCGTTTTTAAATTTGTAGGTTATTCTACGTGCCATATTAAGCTCATTTCAATTGAGTGTTGCAGTGATTTTACACTGTATTTAATAACGGCTCTAGCATTGAATGACTTGTTGTAATTGGTAATTAAAATAAAGAGTCAAAAATGAAATTATCTGTAGAGATCAGTAAATATCCACTTCACCAAGATTACATCCCGTTTATTCAGGGCTTTATTGACAGATTAAACGAATACAATGATTTAAAAGTGATTACTAATACGTTATCAACGCAAATATTTGGTGACTACGATTTAGTAATGCAGGTGCTAAGTACCGAAATTAAACGTTCATATGAAGAATTTGGTAAAGCTATTTTTGTATGTAAGTTTCTCTCTGGCGACTTATCGCCTGAATAACCTATAATACCAACCTGCATAAATCTTTGATCAATTTAACGAATTAAATTGCATATAACGTCGTTAAAAATTTTTTATTTAGAACAACTAGATACAAAAGTTTTTGCCTAGTTCTAGCGTAATTTTCTTAACGTTAAATAGACCCCGTATATAAGCAGATTGGTATAACACTCGGTACAACTAAACGGTAACTGCATAATATGGACTTTTTAACACAAACCCTAAGTGGTTTTACAGCAATGTCGCATTGGGAGTATATTGCGGTAGGGTTGTCGATGGCATATTTATTATTAGCAATTAAAGAAAGCTTATGGTGTTGGCCTGCAGCATTTTTTAGCACCCTTATTTATACAATAATGTATTGGAATGGTGCATTACTTATGGAGTCATTACTTAATTTTTATTATATGTATATGGCTGTATTTGGGTGGGTAGTATGGCGAAAAGGCAAAGCTGCAAATTTAAATATTACGTCGTGGTCGATGAATCGCCATGCTGTTTTAATTTGTTTAACAACCGTAGCTGCAATTGTTATTGGTTATGTTATGCAAAACTACACTCATGCCGACTTTGCTTACCTTGATAGTTTTACAACGTGTTTTGCTGTAGTAACGACTTACTTAGTTGCTAAAAAAGTTCTTGAAAACTGGCTGTACTGGATTGTAATAGATGCAGCTTCTATGTACTTATATTACGAAAAAGGCTATTACCCAACGCTAGCGCTCTTTATATTTTATACCATTATGGCAGCGTGGGGCTTTAAAACCTGGTACGAAGAGTACGAGCAAAGCCAAGCTAAGCCTCTAGCACAGCTTTAATTAATGATTGAGCATCATCAGTTAGTAAAAATATGTAGTGCGTTTATAGAGCCTACAAGCATTGTTTCAAGCGAGCGATTACTTAATGGCTTTAGTAACGATAATTTTTTGATACGTACCGAGCAACAAGGGTATTTATTAAAGTGTTATAAAAGCCATTGGCCAAATGCCGGCCTTGAAGCGCAGCACTTTTTAAGTGACTTTAATATATGCCCAGCGCCTATTTGGCTTGATAAAGAAAACGGTCGTGCAGTATTTAATTATATTGAAGGCAAGAGCGCGCAATCGGATATAACGCTCAGCTTTATTAATAAACTTGCTCAAGTGCATAAGTACGCGGTGCCTACCGCGAGAATGGATATACCTAAAGAGCTACAATTTTATCAACGTACAGATGTATATATCCAATATAAACATCAAATAGAGCAGGCTCTCAAAGCAGTTGCAACAATGCAATTTAATGCAGGCTTTTGTCATAACGATTTAGTAAAAGACAATATTATTGTGAATGCTTCAGGCATGTATTTAATTGATTTTGAATACGCACAAACTAACGATGTATATTTTGATTTAGCGGCGCTTGCAGTGAGCTTTAATCTTAATGAGCACAGTAAAACAGCGTTGTTAAATAGCTATAAAAATAGCGTTGATAAAACAAAAACGTTTAACCTTTCAATGGATAAGCTGAATTACTATAAGCTGTTTTTTTTAGTGTTATGTATTGGTTGGTATGAGGAGCGCAGCATAACCAATGAATCTGTAATGTTACGCGCGCAGCTAACTAAACTCGTTAATAGTACTTTTGTATAAAAGCTAAAGGCCACCAAAGCGCTCGGCGAGCTCTTTGTATTTTGTTACTTCGGCTGCATCAAATTGTGGCTCACCATTTTCATCTTCTGATTTAGCAATTAATAAACTTTCTCTAGCTAGGCGTTTTACACGCTCTGCTTTTACACCTAAAAACTCAGCAACTTGCTCAGTAGACATTAAACTCATCATTACTTCCTCGTATTAAATCCATTTTCACAGCGACAATCATAGTTTCAATGTTGCCAAACCGTTACTGTTTCTTATTCAATAAGAATAAATAGCCTGTTTTTAAGACATTGTGAAGTGTTTTATTTAAAAGAGTTTAATTAATAAGCATATAAGCTGATGTTACTGGTATTTATTAAAATATATCTTTATCATTGCCGGTGCTAAAGCACTGATATCGCGAGTTGGTGTGGCGGCAACAAATGTGCTCTCGTGGTGAAATGGATATCACGTGGCCCTCCGGAGGCTGAGTTGTAGGTTCGATCCCTACCGAGAGCGCCATTTGCTTTTACATTTATTAATTATCCCCTTCTACATTATCTAGCTTCTCATTAATTACTTTTGTATTTAAAAATGCACTTACCGCATAAACTTTGAAAGTTAATTTTAAAAACCGCTTTCTAGTTATTTATACACTGCAAAACGAGCGAATTAAAAATTCACTTTGTACTTTTTGCATACGTGATTTAGTAATAAATGAGGAAAACCGATTCAATGTTAAATAGTCAATTAGAGATACTAGCTCAAGGACATGCTTATCTTGAAGGTGTAACTAAAGAGGACTATTCACAAGTCGTTACTCCTAACTTTATTAGCTCTGCAGGAGTCCATATGCGCCATATTATCGATCATTATCAATCGTTAATGCTCGGTCTTAGCTCGCAAAAAGTAGATTATGATTGCCGCTTAAGAGGAGGCGATATTGAAAGCTCTCCAAAAGCTGCAATAAACAAAATTGCTGAAATAGCATCCTGGATTGAACAACTCAGTAGTGATGACTTTAATACCCCGTTATTACTTTCAAGCGAAGTATCGATTAAAAGTAAAAATGTACAAACAGTAACAACCTCACTTGCGCGAGAGCTTATTTTTGTAGGCAGCCATGCTGTACATCATTATGCGATGATTTCGCAAATTAGCTTTGCGCAAAAGTCGCAGCTCGATCAAAACTTTGGTTTAGCACCAAGTACAGCTACTTTTTTAAGAGAAAATAGCCAACAAGTACTACCAAAGTCGATGCAAAATTAGAATGTGTACGCTAAGTTACTTTTTAACTGATGATGGCTACGAGTTATTTTTTAATCGTGATGAGCAAAAAACACGACAAACGGCAATCGCTCCAAGTAAACACAAAGGTAAAGCAATTTATCCCATTGATCCGCAAGGAGGAGGTACTTGGCTTGGTGTCTCGCATTGGGGGCAAACATTAGCTTTATTAAACGATTACCAAAGTGTATTTGACACAACTGCGGTAAAGCACAGTAGAGGCCTTTTAATACCGCATTTACTGAGTAATAAAACCCCTGTGTTGGCTCAGTTACAAAATATGGATTTATCGGGTTATGCGCCTTTTAAATTGTGTATTTTTCCGGATGAGTTATCGCTAAATAACAATAATGTGTTTTTTGTTCGGTGGGACACTAAACAATTAATCGATTGCCAAGTTGAATCGCTTGCAACGTCATCTGGTGTTGAGCTTGAAACGGTGACACAAAAGCGTAAACAGCAATTTAAGCAACTGATTGATTTAAGACATCCTGCAAGTGAGCAGTTTTTAGCATTTCATTACAGCAAGGCTGATCAGGGCCAATATGGTGTAAATATGCTAAGAGAAGATGCAATGACAGTCAGTATTAGCCATATTAAGGTAGGCAATACTATTCGCTTTAATTATTTTGATAAGCAGTCTCAGCTCATTAGCAGTATTAGTTGTTTAAAAGTGGCTGCAGCTTAATTAGGGTCTGTTGAACTTTGCGGATTAAAATTTGTTCAAACTAGAAGCTATTTAATTGCGGCGCGAGATTTGTAACCTAGTGGGCTAAGTAAAAACCGAGCAAAGCTTCCGCGTCCTGCTCACGCCCCTTACCTACATCCATGCAGGCAACAAAGAGTAAATAGCCCCTAGGAAGAACCCTTTGGGCAGCGCCTGTTTGGCATTAATGCTACGTTATCGCCCATTTATGGGGAATAACCACACTGTATAGGCTCTGCCTTGCCTAAATACCAAACAGACTGCTGCAAATTCAACCTTGAAAGATCAACAGACCCTAAATATTTTTATAGCCATAACTATTACATAATTAAAAACAAAAAAGTCGATGTAATTAATTACATCGACTTTTTTGTTAACTGTATTTTACCTGCTGTATTAATATAGCAGGTAAAAATTACGAGTGGTTTATATAATCATCTTTTTTATCGCCAAGGTAGAGCTTAAGTAGCTTTCCAGGTGCGCTTGGTAAATGCACACTTAAAAGTAATCCTGGCGTGTGATTAAAGTTGCTATCAATCCCCATACAATGAAATTGGGCGCCTAGCTTGTGATATTGTTTTAATAAAATCGGTATGTCTTTTTTATCTTCTTCGATTCCCATAACCAATGTTGATACATGATCTATGTTTAACGTGTGATCAATAATGAAGTCTTCAAACTCTGGATGAATTTTATTATTAAAAGGTGTATTGGCGCTAACACCTTGCTTATTATTAACCATGGTATGGTCAATAATTGCGACAGAACGAGGGTCATAAAGTTTACTTAATGAAACCGTGCCATACAAGGTTCTATAACGTGGGTTTTGCGCCATAAATGCACCAATCCCTTTAAATAGCAGTAGTAAACCATGGTAACTGCCTTGATGTTTTTGAACTATAAACGATCGACCCATTTCTAGGCAGGGTTGTTGCTGATTAATAAACGAGGGTTCAAAGTTAAACATCTGCGACAAATAAAGGGCGTTTACGTCGCTATTTTTTTGTAATAAGTCAGTTTGCCCAATGCGATAAGCCCCAATGATCTCTTCATTTTTATGATCAAAAATAAATAAATGCATATAAGTTGCGTCAAACTTATCGGTATCGCATGGCTCGCCGCTTCCTTCGTTTAGTGTACGAAAGGTTATTTCTCTAAGGCGTGTTATTTCAGCAACGCAATCAGGTATTTGTTCTTGATAACCGTAATAAACGGAGTAACTTTTAAAGTTTAGTAAGTGCTGCTCGCTTGGTAAGCTGGCAAGCTCATTTATCATTTTTGTTTTATCAACGCCCTGCATAATAGCTTTGAGCTGCGTTGATTGGTTATCCTCTTGCCAAGGCACTATAAAGCGCTCATCGTTTAAATAACACTGCAGGCGTGCAAGTGCGTTTATATCGTCAGTTTTTTCAAACTTATTTAATAGTTTGGGTGTAAGTAAATTACCAGCACTTAAGTTAATAGATCTTTTTTGAACTTTTAGTAATTCGCGTATTAGCATTAATAATCTAAATCGGTAGTAAATACGCCCCAAACGGTAAAACATAGAGCTATTTTGACCACTAATAAATACAGGTAATAAAGGTGCTTTTGTTTTTAAAGCTAGTTGAGCAGCTAAGCGATTCCACTCTCCGTCGGTTACACGTTGCTTTTCTGATTGAAAAAATGACACTCTGCCCGCAGGAAAAACCACAAGTAGGCCATCATTTTTAACATGACTAAAACACTGTTTAATTGCGCTGGTATTAATGGCTGCTTTTGGTTTTAGTGGATTAGCAAAAATAAAATAATCTTTAATTTCTTTAAATATTTTTAAGCCAACGTTAGCCATTACTTTTGTATCACTGCGATAGTGAGTGAGTAATTTTGCAATTATTACACCCTCAACCATGCCATAAGGGTGGTTACATACCACTATACAAGGGCCTTGCTTTGGTATTTTGTTAATAACACCTTGTGCACCAAGTACGTTAATACCTAATACATTTAAAAGCTTTTCACTAAATTCTTGTTTATCCAAACCCGATAAATTATTAGATAGATAAATATCACGCAGTTTATTTATGCCCAATAGACTATCGAGCAGTGGAGCAGCTACTTTTAATATATGACTCAAAGGCGAAACGGTGCTTATTGCCGCCACACTTAGGTTTGATACGGGTTGGTTTTGTTTTGTCATATATTAGTACTCTTAAGTATTTAAAGCAGTTGTTATTAAGTGCTGTATATATTGAGACCGAGACAAAACAATATTGTGTTCAATGAAGGTTAACAAAGTTCGCTTTTTTATAATGATTAGATAATCCTGTTAACTAAACCGTCTGCTCTTAGCGATAAATACTCAAGCGTAGCTGAGGTGAAGGTGTTTAATTATTAATAAGCCAAATAACTTAAAGTAACAATTGGCATGGCTGTAAATAATACTTTTAGTTATATATAACTACTTACAACTCAAAAACTAGACTTTTAAGCTTAATTAATGCTATTTAAGGTACATATTCCTTAATAGAAAAATCCCGCCTTTATGCTAATTACTTTGCCTGTGTCTGAGCTTACTCCTGGTATGTACGTTGATAGCGTTACTAAACAACATGAAGGGATCAATAGCATAAAAATTAAGACCAGTGGCTTGGTACGAGATAACTCTATTATTAAGCGCTTAGTCTCTGAAGGTGTATTAGAGCTACTTATAGATTTTACTAAAGGCGATGCAGCTATTCCTGCTAAATATAAGCCGCAAAGCACACCTAAAACATCTAATAGCCAACAAAAAGTAAAAAAAACACCTATAGCAATTTCAATTGAACAAGAATTTGCTAAAGCGACTGTAAATTACGATCAGCACGGCCGAAAGCTACAATCGTTATATGGCGATTTAACATCTGGCCTGAGTGTTAATATAAAAGTGCTTGATGAAATAGCCTGCGAGATAGTTAGCTCTGTTTTTCGCAACGCTAACGCCATGACTATTCTTACTCGTATAAAAGATAAACACAGCTATAACTGGCGTCATATGATCAACTGTGCCATTTTTGCCGCTGTATTTGCTAAATATTTGGGGTATGAGCAGGCTGTTGTACAAGAGCTTGCTATGGGGGCATTACTTCATGATTTAGGCCAAGCAAAGTTACCTCAAGGTATATTTTCAAAGCCAACCAAGGTTACTAATAATGAGCTGGCTGCGATTAAAAAGCATGTAGCGCAGGGATTAGGTTTAGTTAAAGGTGAAAAGGGCATAACACCGCTCATGCTCGATATGATAGTAAATCATCATGAACGCTTAGATGGCTCGGGTTATCCGCGAGGTCTGCAGGCTGAAAAGTTAAGTCGCCCGGCGCGTATAATGGCAATTGTAGATGTGTACGATGCAATGACTGCCGATAGAATGCATCAAGATGGTGATGAACCTATAAATGCATTGCGTTATTTATTAGCCAATAAACACTTGTTTGATGGTGAGTTAGTGCAGCGGTTTATAAAATGCTTAGGGGTTCATCCGGTAGGAACTATTGTAAAACTAACGAATGAGCGTTTAGCGCTAGTGCTTGAGGGGAATGTACTTAATCCTATTAAACCTAAAATTAAGCTATTTTATAACGCTAAGCATAACCATCATGTTACACCTAAAGACATAGACTTAAGCGATCATACTCAAGAGCTTAAAATACTAGCAAGTGTTAAGCCCTTAGATTATCAGATTAATTTGTCTCGCCTGCTAAAAGAGCATTTGTTGAATTAGTTTTACTACATTGTCTTTTTTTAGTTTGCTTTGCAGAAATAAACGCCCCTAGAAAGCAATTTCCCATCAGTGTTAGCCATAACAAAGTACCTAGCTCTACGTGCAATGCAAAACAACACAGCGCTAAAGAGATCAACGCATTTAACATTGCCCCTAACCAATAATGGTTTACGGGGTTATCGCATTGTCCTGCTTGAGTACATGCACAGTAATTTGCTTTGTAAAAGCAAATTACACTCGCCCCACAAAATATTAACCCTGTAATAATAAATAAAATGATCACAGTTTTACTTCCTTTGCGATTTTATAATGAGTGTAAGTGGCTACTAATTCCAAGTCAATCTAAATGATAATTAATTACATTTAGAGTGTTTACTCTAATACCACACTTCTCATCCGATGAGTTTTAAATAGTTGTTAAAATGTCGTTAAAAAACATGTTTTTTACCGTTTTTTGACGCATTCATAGGGTTTTTTACAAAAAATTAAGGTAGTGTAACCACGCTTTAAATCCTAATAACAACACACATAGTACCCAAACAGTCAGTTTGGTTAAGGACTCAACAATGAAATTTTCTAAAACTCTTATTGCAGCTTCGCTTGCATTTGTTTCGGCTGATAGTTTTGCAGCCGCGTTTCAATTATCAGAGCAAAATGCATCGGGTTTAGGCCGCGCATACGCTGGTGAAGCTTCTATCGCAGACGACGCGTCTGTAGTTGCACGTAACCCAGCACTAATGACTTTATTTAAAGATAAGCAGTTAAGTGTTGCTGCTATTGGCGTAATTCCAGACGTAAGCTTAGAAGGTGAAAGTGCCCCAGCAGGTATTGATGAGTCATCATTAGATGACGATAGCATTGCACCAAGTGCAGTGGTACCAGCAGCTTACTTTACTATGCCTTACAGCGATAAAATCTCACTTGGTTTTGGTGCATTTTCTAACTTTGGTTTATCAACAGACTTTGATGATGACTATGCAGCAGGACAGATTGCAGGTAAAACAGAAATATTTACTGTTAACCTAAATGCAAGCGTTGCTTATAAAGTTACTGAAAAGTTTAGCTATGGTATTGGCTTGAATGTGGTTTATGCAGAGGCCGAAATTGTTCGACATTTAGGTGAGACTCCATTACCTTACCCGGCCCAAACTGAAGTTGTAAATCTTGAAGGTGATGACACTGGATACGCTTTAAATGTTGGCCTAATGTATCAATTAGACGAAAACAGTCGTTTTGGTTTTAATTATCGTACAGAAACAGATATAACGTTTGAAGGTACTTACTCAAGTACTGCACGTGGTATTGCTGAGCGCTCAGGCTCTGTTGATATAACTTTACCTGCTATGGCTGAGTTTTCTGGCTCACACCAGTTAGATGAAAAGTTAGGTTTACATTACAGCGTAGCATGGACAGGTTGGAGCAGCTTTGACAAATTAGAAGCTGAAGTTGGTTTGACTCCAGAGCAAGGTTTTGAAAAAACAGAAGATTTCTCAGATTCTTTCCGCTATTCAGTAGGCACTGATTACCAATATAACGAAGACTTATTACTTCGTGCTGGTGTAGCATTTGATCAGTCTCCAGTATCACAAAATCACCTATCGATCTCTATCCCAGATACAGATCGTTTTTGGTTCTCATTCGGTGGTAACTACACAATTGATCAAAGCTCTAACGTTGATCTTGGTGTAAGTATTATCCGTGGTAAAACTCAGAACTTTGAAGAAGATGGATTTGAGTTTGAGTCAGAAGGTAATGCAGTACTTATTGGCGCTCAGTACAACTACAAGTTTTAATGTAGAAGTGTCTTGTGGTTAATCACAGGGCACAAAAAAGCCGCTCACTTTAATTAAAGTGAGCGGCTTTTTTAATGCCTATTAACCTATTAAATAGTGTTAATAGGCATAATAACTAAAATTATAAGCTTTCTATTTTAGTTTTTTGCTCAAGTAACTTAGTTTTAGCATCGCTAAACTCAGCTAGTTTTGCATTTTCTTTAGCAAGTACGGCTTCAGGCGCATTATTAACAAACTTTTCGTTAGCGAGTTTGTTTTGCACTTGTGCTAAGCCTTTTTCAGCTTTTTCAAGTTGCTTATTAATACGTGAAAGCTCGGCTTCTACATCAATTAAGCCTGCCATTGGGATCATGATCTCAAGGTTTCCAACATAAGACGTTGCACATGCTGGTGCGTCATCTTTGTTTTCAAGCATTGTAAACACTTCAATTTTTGCAAGTGATGCTAAAAATGATTTATTTTCTTCAATGCGGCGCACATCGTCGCTCGATGCATTAGCAAGTAACACGCTAAGCGGTTTACTTGGACTAATATCCATTTCGCCACGAATATTACGAATAGCTAAAATGAATTGTTTAACCCACTCTAAATCTTCCATTGCTTTAGCATCAACGCTTGCCTCGTTGTATACAGGGAACGGCTGAACCATAATACTGGTGTTCTCTGTTTCAAGGCCGGCAAGTGGTGCAACACGTTGCCAAATAGTTTCTGTGATGTATGGCATCATTGGGTGCATTAAACGCAGTAAACTTTCAAGTACCGTTATTAGCGTATGGCGTGTACCACGTTGCTGCGCTTCATTACCTTTAAACAGTACTGGTTTAGTTAGCTCTAAGTACCAATCACAAAATTGGTTCCATGTGAATTCGTAAAGCGTGTTAGCAGCTAAGTCAAAGCGGTAGTTATCTAGGTGTTCTGTGTAGGTTTTAACGGTAGCTTCATATTGACCTAAAATCCAACGGTCAGCTAATGAGAACTCTTTATCTGTTAATACAGTATCTACATTATTTCCTAGCCCAGTAAAACCACAATCTAGCTCTTCTGTGTTCATTAGTACGTAACGGCTCGCGTTCCATAATTTATTACAGAAGTTACGGTAACCTTCAAGGCGGTTCATATCCCAGTTTATATCACGACCGGTTGATGCCATTGCAGCAAGGGTAAAGCGAAGGGCGTCTGTGCCGTGTGCTTCAATACCGCCGGCAAATACTTTACGCGTATCTTTTTCGATTTTAGCGGCAAGTTTTGGTTGCATCATATTACCAGTACGCTTTTGTACTAGGTTTTCAAGTTCAATGCCGTCAATCATATCTAGTGGGTCAAGTACGTTACCTTTTGACTTAGACATTTTATCGCCATTATCGTCACGTATTAAGCCAGTTACATACACAGTTTTAAACGGAACTTGTGGTTTGCCATTTTCGTCTTTTACAAAGTGCAGCGTCATCATAATCATACGCGCAACCCAGAAGAAAATAATATCAAAACCCGTTACCAACACGTCAGACGGGTGGAAGGTTTTTAAATCATCGGTATTTTCTGGCCAACCTTGTGTAGAGAACGTCCAAAGCGCTGATGAGAACCACGTATCAAGTACGTCTTCGTCTTGGTTTAACGTTACGCTGTCTGCAATGTTGTTTTCACGGCGTACTTCAGCTTCGTCGCGACCAACAAATACGTTTCCTTCATTGTCGTACCAAGCTGGAATGCGGTGACCCCACCAAAGCTGGCGTGAAATACACCAATCTTGTACGTCGTTCATCCACGAAAAGTACATGTTTTCGTATTGCTTAGGTACAAATTGAATGTCGCCATTTTTAACTGCGTCTTTTGCAGGTTCAGCAAGTGGTGCAACACGTACATACCATTGGTCGGTAAGTAGTGGCTCAATTACCACACCAGAGCGGTCACCGTAAGGAACGGTTAAACCATGGTCTTCAATTTTTTCTAGTAAGCCTAGTTCTTCAAATTCGGCTACGATTGCTTTACGTGCAGCAAAACGATCAAGTCCGTGTAGGCGCTCAGGAATTGGCGCGTCAAACTCAAGCTCTTTACCGTCAAAGGTGTATGTTTCACCTTGGGTAAGAATAGCGGCGTCTTTATCGAAAATGTTGATCATCGGCATTTGATGACGCTTGCCCACTTCGTTATCGTTAAAGTCGTGTGCTGGCGTTATTTTTACACAACCCGTGCCTTTATCTTTATCGGCATGCTCATCAGCAACGATTTTAATACGACGATTAACGATAGGTAATAAAATCTCTTTACCGATTAAATCTATGTAGCGTTCGTCATCAGGGTTTACTGCAACACCTGAGTCGCCAAGCATGGTTTCTGGGCGGGTTGTAGCTACTACAATGTAGTCTTTTCCGTCTTGTGTTGTAACGCCATCAGCCAGTGGGTAACGTAAGTTCCACATATGGCCTTTTTTGTCTTTGTTTTCAACTTCAAGATCAGAAATAGCAGTGTGTAATTTAGGATCCCAGTTTACTAGGCGCTTGCCACGGTAAATTAGGTTTTCTTTATGAAGGCGTACAAACACTTCTTTAACGGCTTCAGATAAGCCATCGTCCATTGTGAAACGTTCACGATCCCAATCAACCGATGCGCCTAGGCGACGAAGCTGCTTGGTGATTGTGCCGCCCGATTCTTTTTTCCATTCCCAGATTTTATTAATAAAATCTTCGCGGCCTAAATCGTGGCGCGTTTTACCTTCTTCGGCATGCAGTTTACGCTCAACCAACATTTGCGTTGCAATACCTGCGTGGTCAGTACCTACTTGCCATAATGTGTTGTTACCTTGCATACGTTTAAAACGCGTTAGGGTATCCATTATTGTATCTTGGAAGGCGTGGCCCATGTGTAAGCTACCAGTGACATTTGGCGGCGGGATCATAATTGAATACGGTACGCCTTGGCCAGATGGCTTAAAGTAGCCTTTTTGTTCCCAGTCTTGATATAGAGACTGTTCAATATCTTGCGGATTGTAGGTTTTATCCATTACACAGAACCTTAAATAAGTACTTAAATTAGTTGGTTAGTTTGCCTGATTGGCTAGCTATTAATATCTTGCGTGGTGAGATTGGCACCGAGTTGACGGAGCTTTTTAAAGCGCTCGCGGGCTGCTTGTTTAGCAGCAGGTTCTACGGGTACAAAATCAAAAACTTGGTTAAACCGACGAATGTAATCCGGTAACTGAGTAGCCAAGTTAATTAAAACTTTACGATTGCCAACAGGTGGCGTAATACCAATTTCTACCGGTGCGCCGCCTTTAGGGCCTTCACCTTGTAAATTATGTGGCACAAAACTATCGGGGTCGAATGCCCAAATTATTTCATCAATGGCACAGGCTGCTTCGTTATCGTTAACACAAATAAACACACGCTGCCCATTTCGATACTGATCGGCCGCAATTTGAGCAGCCAAAGCAAAATGATCGTCAGCTTTAGCTTTAGACTCATCTTGTTGCTTTAGAACGAAAAATTTAGCGTTCATGTTCATTGTATCGGGGTTTCCCATGACATTGAATGCATACCAAATTGATATACATAAATTAAGAGGCAGATTTTGCCATATAACGGGGTTTGCTTCAATTAATACACAAATAAATAAGGCGCCAAACGGCGCCTTATAAACAGATATTAATTTAAACTAAACGTTTAATCTTGAGCGGCTTCACTTACACCAGCTCTATTTAGTAAATACTGAGTAAGCATAGGAACAGGACGACCCGTTGCGCCTTTTTTAGCGCCACTGCGCCAAGCTGTACCGGCAACATCTAAATGTGCCCAATTATACTTTTTAGTAAATTTAGATAAGAAACATGCTGCAGTAATAGTACCCGCAGAGCGCCCGCCTAAGTTTGTAAAGTCAGCAAATGGACTGTCTAGTTGATCTTGATAGTCATCCCATAATGGTAACTGCCATGCGCGGTCACCACTTTGCTCAGACGCTTTTAATAAATCGTGTGCAAGTGGGTTATGGTTTGATAGTAAACCAGTCGCATGCGCGCCAAGGGCTACAATACACGCGCCAGTCAGTGTTGCCACGTCAATAACCGTATCAGGGTTAAAGCGCTCAACGTACGTTAGTGCGTCGCACAATACTAAACGACCTTCAGCGTCGGTGTTTAACACTTCAACTGTTTGCCCCGACATTGTTGTTAAAATATCACCCGGGCGATACGCATTTGAGCCAGGCATGTTTTCACAACCAGCTAAAACACCAATAACGTTAATTGGCAATTGCATTTGTGCAAGTGCACGCATTGCACCAATTACGCCTGCAGCGCCGCCCATGTCGTATTTCATTTCATCCATGCCTTCGCCTGGTTTTAATGAAATACCGCCTGAGTCAAACGTTAAACCTTTACCAACAAGTACAATAGGGGCTTGGTCGTCAGCGGCGCCTTTGTAGTTAATAATCGACATAATTGATTCGTTATCACTACCTCGGCCAACAGCTAGGTAAGAATTCATACCTAGTTCTGCCATTTGCTTTTCGCCAATAAGATCAACAGTGATGTTGTCAAAATTAGTCGCCAACTCTTGTGCTTGCTCGCCTAAATACACTGGGTTACAAATATTTGGTGGCATATTAGCCACGTCTTTACACAGCTTACTACCTGCAGCAATGGCTAAACCATGCTCAATGGCACTTTCGCCAATCGTTAGTTCGCGTCGTGTTGGTACGTTAAACACCATTTTACGAAGTGGACGACGAGGGTCTACTTTCTTACTTTTTAACTGGTTAAACGTATATAAGCAATCTTGCGTTGTTTCTACTGCTTGGCGTACTTTCCAGTAGGTGTCGCGACCTTTAACGTGTTGTTCTGTTAAAAAGCAAACTGCTTCCATAGAGCCCGTTTCGTTTAAGGTATTAATAGTTTTAGAAATAATTTGCTTATATTGCTTATCATCAAGCTCGCGCTCTTTACCGCAACCTACAAGTAATATGCGCTCGCTTAATACGTTTGGTACATGATGCAATAATAAAACTTGGCCTGGCTTACCTTCTAAATCGCCACGGCGAAGTAAATTAGAGATATAACCATCGCTAATTTTATCGAGTTGTTCACCAATGGGGGATAACCTACGTGGCTCGTAAACGCCAACCACAATACATGCGCTGCGCTGTTTTTCTGGGCTACCACTTTTTACGTTAAATTCCATTGTCACTCCTGATTTTGAGTCATTTAAGTTATAAATTGGGGCTAAAAAATTATTTTCTAGTCTAAATTACGTAACTTATGTGCAGATAATTTTAATTTTAGCTGAATTTGTAGGGCCTGTTGACCTTTCAGGATTAAAATTTGTTCAACCTAGGGGCTATTTAATCGCGGCGCGAGGTGTGTAACCTAGTNGGGCTATTTAATCGCGGCGCGAGGTGTGTAACCTAGTGGGCTAAGTAAAAACCGAGCAAAGCTTCCGCGTCCTGCTCACGCCCCTTACCTACATCCATGTAGGCAACAAAGAGTAAATTGCCCCTAGGCAGAACCCTTCGGGCAGCGCATGTTTGGCATTTATGCTGCGTTATCGCCTATTTATGGGGAATAACCACACTATATAGGCTCTGCCTTGCCTAAGTACCAAACAGTCTGCTGCAAATTCAACCTCGAAAGATAAACAGGCCCTAGACTCTTACTGTGTAATTGAACTTTATATGCTTAAGGGCTACTAATGCAACATTATATCGTGCACTTAGGTAGGATAATTAATTTTGATGGCTTATAATAGTAACCTATTTGCCGGTATTAATTGGGTAAAATAGCTATTTAACTATTCAATTCTCACTATCGTAGTGAAATTCCATGTTTAACAGGGGCGAGCATTGCTAATTTTCCGTTATTTGACCGCTGAGGTTTTAAAATCGCAGGTCGCCGTATTTTTAACTTTGATGACAATATTTTTGTCACAAAAGTTAGTTGGTATTTTAGGTGATGCCTCTGAGGGCAGCATTCCTGCTAAATTAGTGCTATCGATGATTGCACTAAAACTTCCACAACTAGCCTCGCTAATACTTCCACTGAGTATATTTTTAGGCATTATTTTAGCCTACAGCCGTATTTACGCTGATAGCGAAATGACCGTACTTAAAGCCTGTGGCGTAAGTGAATGGTATGTTGTGCGCGTAACGCTTATATCAAGCGTTGGACTTGCCATATTAGCTGCGGCACTAACTATGTATATAGCGCCGTGGGCAAGCGAGCAAGAGTATCAATTAAAAGAACAAGCCAAAGCCGATGCAGGTTTATCGGCACTTCGGGCTGGGCGGTTCCAAGAAACCGGTAACGAAAAAGCCGTTGTATTTATTCATAATATTGAAAAGGGCGGCAAAGAGCTCAATAAGGTATTTGTTGCGCAGTTACCCGATAGTGAAAAAGGTAATCTAGCGCGCTTGGTATATGCAGAGCAAGGTGTTGTGGTTGAAGCCGTAAATGGTGAACAACAATTAGTGCTGACTGACGGAAAACGCTACGAGACTGACGGCACAACGCCTGCACTTAATTTAACTGAATTTGACGGTTATAGCGTACAAATACGAGAACAAGAAATAGAGCATCAACGCCGTAAGTTAGAGGCTGTGCCTACTAATCAATTACTCGCCATTAATACTCCTGAATCTATTGCTCAATGGCAATGGCGACTCGCTATTCCGTTATCAATCCCGCTACTTACCTTACTGGCAGTACCACTAAGTGTGGTTAATCCTCGCCAAGGTAAATTTGCAAAACTAGTGCCTGCTATTAGCTTGTACTTAGGCTACTTTATTTTACTAAATGCCGCTAAATTTGCAGTTGAAGATGGCAAAATCCCGCCTTCAATCGGCTTGTGGTGGATTCATCTAAGTGCCCTGTTTATAGGTGGGTTATTAATTATAAAAGGGCGACCACTGGGCGCTTGGCTTAAAGCCGTTGTAACTAAGCGGGAGTTAGGCTCATGATGAAAACGCTTGATTGGTATTTAGGCCGCAGTATTTTACAAACTACTGGCTTTGCATTGTTGGTACTTGTTGGTATTAGCACCTTAATTAAGTTTATCGACCAGTTAAAGTCGGTAGGGCGCGGCAGTTACGATTTAATGACTGCAATGCTTTATACGCTTTATACAATTCCTGGCGATTTAGTAGTGTTTTTCCCGATGGCTGCGCTAATAGGTGGCTTAACAGGTTTAGGGGCGCTTGCCTCAAACAGCGAGCTGGTAGTAATGCAAGCCGCTGGTATGTCGCGCTTACAAATAATTGGCTCAGTGATGAAAACCGCCGTATTTATGGCTATCTGTATGATGGCATTGGGCGAATGGGGCGCACCTGAAGCACAATTACACGCTAAAGAAATGCGTAACCAAGCAATACATGGCGGCGATGTGTTTAATACACAAAAAGGTGTATGGGCTAAAGACGGCAATAATTTTATTAATATTGAAGATGTTGATGAAAACGGCAGGCTTAACGGGGTGCATATGTACCACTTTGATAAATCGTTAGAGCTTACCCAAATTACTAAAGCAAGGGATGCACTGAGCCGAAAAGATGGTTGGTTACTTCGTGACGTTAACAAAGTTATTATTACTAGCGAAAAAACGACAACAGAGCAACTGCCTGAAGAGTTTTATCCTTCGCAACTCACAGCGGAAAAGTTAGGGGTTGTTTCGGTAAAACCAGAGTCGCTTTCGTTTACTGGGCTTTGGTCATATTTAAGTTACTTAGAGCAAAACGAACAAGACACAAGTACCTACGAATTGGCTCTATGGCGTAAGCTTATGCAGCCTGTATCTGTAGCGGTTATGCTGCTGGTGGCGCTGTCGTTTATATTTGGCCCGTTGCGTACAGTAACAATGGGCGCACGTATTATTATGGGAGTTGTTACAGGGATCGTGTTTCACTTAACTAATGAAATATTTGGCCCTGTAGTTATGGTTTACCAAATACCTGCCATTATAGGTGCGGTATTGCCCAGTATTATATTTATAGGCTTTGCGACCTATTTGATGAATAAGCGGGTATAAATTTACTTATTCAAAATATGAAAAAAGGGTGACCACTGGTCACCCTTTTTGCTTTTTAACTACTGCTTAACTACCGCTTAACTCACGATTTTAAAAGTTAGTATTAATCAAGCTCACTATAAATACGTCTGTTTTCTTCTTTAGTAAGCGCAATAACTTCTGTTTTAGAGATGTAATCTTGCAGTGCTTTTTTGTTTTTAAAATCGACTAACACCATCAAATTACCTAAACCGAGTAAAGCGCTAACGCTGCGGATAATTGATTGCGGCCAGCTAATTAAATTCCCCTCAAGAGTTTGTACTTTTAAACGCCATGCACGCATGCCAATGGTTTGCCCGCTTTTAGTCCAAAAGTAGCCAAAAAATACTAAGGTAACAATAATTAAAAGGGCGGTACGAATACCCGAAAGAAGATTTGAATTTTGAATAAAGGCAGATACATCCTCTGCGCCATTTAAACTAATTACATCGAGAGAAATAAGCCCTTGTACTGCAAATAAATACAGCACTACAGTTAACATCGCAAACGCAATAATGGCTAACGTATCGTAAACTAACGACGCAAAACGGCGCCAAAAACCAGCACGTGGAAACTCACCCGACATAAATACACTCTCACTATTAATATGCGAGCTAGTTTAGCAAAAAAGCTTACAAATACTAAGACATGTTAATGTTTAGAGAGGGAATTGATTTTATTGCTTTAAGTTATTACCTACAGGGGAAATGAAAAAGACCCTGCTATTGGTAGCAAGGCCTTTTAATTTATAGCGGATTTAACCTAGCTTGATAGCAAGGTATTTTATGTCGTCACCACTTATTTGCGGTAAAAAATAAATATCGCCGTATTTAAAATACTGCTGCGAGTTAATTATTACGGCCTGTGCTGCCTGAGGCAATGAATCGTAAGTTTGGCCCAAGCTATAATCATTCACATTCCCCACTTTTATTGCCTGATTAAGACGGGTTGGTGGCTCATCAACCACTGTATAACCGTAATTATTTGCGACGTAATACACGTTTTGATATGTGTAGTAGGTGGTATTGTGATGCTTAAAATGCCTGTAATTTCTTGGTAGCATATTTATACGCAGGCCTCTAGGTGGCGTAACTACATGGTAGCCTCTTTTAGCTTTACGGTAGTAAAGGCCGTCGTTAAACGTAAACGAAATACCATTAAATCTAATCGATGCGCTATTGCGTGGTAAATGGTTTATAAATCGATTTTGTCTGTAAGCGACTGAATTATTATGGCTTGTTAAGTAGTTATATTTGCGCTGGTTGTAGCGGTATTGTTCACGCTTTTCCTGCTTGTACTTAGCAAGTTTACGTTTTTCTTGCTTACGGTCTTCTCGTTTTTCTTTTTTATGCTCAATACGCTGCTTTTTTTCATGGCGGCGTTCATCGCGTTTATATTCAACACGTTTGTCGTGGTCACGTTTAAAGCTTTTATCATTCTCTCGCTCGTTTTGTGCTCCAAGCGCAGAGCCTGATACTGCGCCAATGGCGAGCAGTGCAGGTAGTAAAAAAGTAAGTTTCATAGTATTGCCTCGTTTATGTTTTTACATAACTGGGTTCAATACTAGCGGTTCAAACTGAATGTTAACTGACATACAACAGCAAACGGAGCTATGCTTACAGCTTTTTACATTTTACTGACAGTTATTGACATACTTAGTTATTTTTGACGATTTTTGAGGGTAATCCTGTTCTTTGTAAGTATATTTATTACGAGAGATATTTTAATAATATTGCTATTAAATTATGTATTTGGACTTTTTTGTTGTGCTTAGAAAACGTTATTTCCTTGCATTTTAAGATGGGGTAATACCAATAACAGAGTTTAAATGGTGTAAAAAGCTAAGTTTGCGGCGCGTTATTTATTGCCGCAAACATGACTTTATATTTTAAAGTGCGCATTTATCTTTTAATAAATTTAAGGCTAGGGTGATACGTTATGACATTAACTTTAACAAATGCTGTGTTATTAACGTTTCTTTTAGCAACTTTAACTGGAACATACTTGATTACCTTAGTTTGGTTAATTTTTTTCAGTTCTCGTTTTAGCTGAACCTTTTTATATTCTTGCTTTGTATATCTATCATGTGGTGCTGCAAATGCAGAACTAGATAAAGTGCCAATAACTAATAGTGCAGGTAGTATAAATGTAAGTTTCATAATATTGCCTCGTTTGTGGTTAATATGGCTAGTATTGACGTTTGAAACTGAATGCCAACTGCATGCAGGGCAACTTTAGGGAGGCTTTACACCCTTTTACTTATCTTTACTATTCTTGACGCTAATACCATTGCGCAGTAATACTTAATCAATTTGAGAGGTTAAATCTAGCGTTAACTTTATTAAAAAATGACTGCTATACGACTGCATAAATGCAGAAGGTAGAGCAATGATAGAGCAATTGTCGAGAACAACTAATAACAAAATTTTAGCTGTGTTATCAACACCGTTTTCTTACCTCAAAACAGGTAGCTTGATTAAGCTACCAGGTATAAAACCGTATCGGTTCTATACCAATTCCATATATCGTTTAGAGTCTAGGTTGGCTACTTTTGATAAAAAGGATAATCGCTATAACCGACTTCAGTACCGCCATACATAGTGGCTGCATCGGCCTCGTTAAACGTCCAATTATTCGCTATACGCTCTGGTAAATCAGGGTTAGCTATAAATGGGCGACCAAATGCAAATAAGTCACCGTAACCTTCACCTAAAATACG
Organism: Pseudoalteromonas sp. SWN166; assembly: GCF_015864485.1. Taxonomy (NCBI): domain Bacteria; kingdom Pseudomonadati; phylum Pseudomonadota; class Gammaproteobacteria; order Alteromonadales; family Pseudoalteromonadaceae; genus Pseudoalteromonas; species Pseudoalteromonas sp. SWN166. The sequence continues at coordinate 20,811 of NZ_JADYXB010000022.1, read as the reverse complement.
TACCGCTTTTTCTACTGTGTATTTACCAGCATAAATGATGCGACCTGAAAATTCAGCTCGTACTGCTTTATAAAATTCTTGTGGTAAATCAGGAGCATTTTCCCAATCAGCTTCCGCTATTGATAAGTAAGCAATACCCGCTTGCTCAAGCACTTTAACGGCTTGTACATAAGTATGATGAGGGTTTGATTCAACAAGTCCTAAATACACTCGTGTTTCATCTGTGCTTTCAAATAAAGGAGCAAAGCGAACACCTAAACGATCAGAGCCTACAACGTCACTTACCGCTTCAACTATCTCTTTTAAAAAGCGCAGGCGATTACTAAGCGTTCCACCGTATTGATCGTCACGGTTATTAGTATGTTCAGAAATAAACTGATTAACTAAATACCCGTTAGCACAATGAAGCTCTACGCCATCAAAGCCTGCTTCTAGAGCATTACGTGCAGCTTGCGCATACATGTTTACCAGTTCGCCAACTTCAGTTGTTGTTAGTGCACGAGGCTCACTTGGGTCAGCCAATGCGCCTTCACCAGGTGCGGTTTCAATAAATACTTTTACATTGTCAGCAATAATATCTGAAGGGCCAACCGGTTTACCTGAATTTGGTTGTAGTGTGGCGTGCGATACGCGCCCTACATGCCAAAGCTGAGCAAAAATAACACCGCCTTTAGCATGTACTGCATGTGTTACTTTTTTCCAGCCTTCAATTTGTGCTTGTGAGTGAATACCTGGGGTCCAAGCGTAGCCTTGTCCACGAGGTTCTATTTGTGTGCCTTCGGTAACCATAAAGCCAGCCGATGCGCGCTGCGCATAATACTCAGCCATTAATTCATTAGGAATATTGCCCGGTTGTGTACTACGAGAGCGAGTAAGAGGAGGCATCACAATACGGTTTTTAAGAGTAAAAGGGCCAAGCTCAATTGATGAGAATAAAGGGGCGGTATTAACTAATTCTGATTTCATTTTAAATTCTCTTATAAAGCAAACAAAGGCTTAAATAGTGGTTAAGCAACATTGGCAGCATAGAGATTTAAAGATACAATTTGAAACAACACTTTTTTGTGCAGCATACAATTATGAATGGTATTAGTCGGCTCGATATAAAACAGTTAAGAGTACTCAGTAGCTTATTAGAACTGCAAAATCTTTCGCAAGTAGCCAAAAAAATGGGGTTAACGCAACAAGCTATTAGTGAGCAACTACGAAAGCTACGAGACTTATTTGACGATCGCTTGTTTATTCGCCAAGGTAATAACATGGTTGCTACTCCTAAAGCGCAAGGACTCAAGGCGCCTGTTAACCATATTTTAAAGCAATTAGAATCGTTACTAGAGCCCGAACTGTTTAGTCCGCAAACTTATAAAGGTGTGTTTACCATAAGCGCAACCGACTACGCCACGCAGGCTTTACTACCGCAATTATTTAATATTACCCGTCGCGAAGCCCCCGGTTTAAAGCTGATAGTGCGCGACTTTGCATCCGATAACGTTAATCAACTTATAACGGCAGGCGAGCTTGATTTATTGATTAGCTTTCCAGAATTTATACCCGACAATCTTTCTTATATTACTTTGTTTGAAGAGCAGCATTTGTGTATTACCGGTATAGGTAACACTACTTACACTGAGCCTTTGAGTTTGGCGCAATTTGCAAAGCATCCTCAGCTAGTGGTATCGCCATCGCGCGCTAATTTGCGCGGATCGCACGATCAGTGGTTTGAAAGCCAAGGGCTAAAACGTAATATTGTTATGTCGGTACCGAGCTTTTCAGCCGTGCCTGACATTTTACATACAACCGATATGTTAGCGTTTTACCCATCAAGATTATTACCAAATAGCAAAGTTAAACAACTAAAAATAGAAGCTCTGCCTCCTACATTTAAAGTAATAGCTGCATGGCATCCACGTACTAACAACAGCCCAATTCATAAGTGGTTGATAGAGCAGCTGCAAAATTTATAACAGCAAACTTTAATACAAGTATTAATGTAAGTATTAAAGCAAATACTGTTACCATAATTAACAATAGTTATTAAAGATTGTCGTCAGCTAATAACAGTGTCCTACAATTGTGTTTTAAGTGCGGTAAAGGAATTATAAAGCTAAATGTTTAAGTTGTTTTTTTGTGTTTTTTGTTTTCTACTTTGTTTTAGTACTTTTGCTAACACAGTAAAAGAAGATGTTGAAAAAATACTAAGTGGATATTTAACGAGTAGTCAAAGTCGTGGGCTTATGGATAAGTTAGAGCGCAATTTACCTTATTCTTCATCGCTCGATACTGCTCGCGTTAAAACTGTAAAGTGTTGGTTTTATGACCCCCAAAATGACAAAAATTACATAGCATTAAATGATTTACTGACAGATGCTAATCAAGCAATCAAAAAAGCTGGCTCGCCTAAATTAAAACTCGATTTACAAACATGCCAAGCATTTCATTTATACCAACAAGGTAAAGTAAGTACAGCCACTTCAATGGCTAAAAATGTTATTAGTGCCACCTCTAAAAATCGAGAGCTTTATTATCAACATGCGACAGCTAACTTAATATTAGGGATAATTTTTCGTTCACAAGGTTCGTACCAGCAAGCTTTTTTGGCATTTCAACAAGCTTATAATACCTTTGAACAAGGCGATTTTTCTTACGATAAAGCGCTTATACTTAAGGAAATAGGGCTTATCCATGCCGATCTTCACAATTTTTCGCTCGCTGAAGAACAATTGCAAAGAGCAATTAATGAGCTGACAAATTATAATGAGCAAGAATGGTACATAGCCACAGATAGCCTAGCCCAAGCTTACGAAGCTCAAGGTAATTATCAAAAAGCGATAGTGTTGTACAGCAGTATACTCCCTGCTGTAACTAAGTATGAAGACGATGAAGGGAATGCTTACTTACTCTTTAAAATTGCACAAATAAATATTCAATTAAATAAGCTGCAAGAGGCTAAACAATACTTAAATCAAGCCAGGGATTTAACGCTAAATAGTGAGTGGATTAAATTTATTCAATCAATAACAACAGCTGAGTGGTTAATTAAAAAGGGTCGTCTAGATGAAGCGGAACTTCTTTATTTAGATTTTGAACAAAATAGTTCTCAAGTATGGTCAGTTGACTCTTTAACTCGTTTTTTAGAATTTAAGCGTGAATTAGCAGTGCAAAAAAATAACTATCAGCAAGAAGCCTTAGCTCAAAGAGAGTTATTAAAAATCGCAGATAGAAAAGTGCAAGAAATTGCAGATAATACATTACTATCTCAACGTTTAGCGTTTGACTGGGATCAGCAAAAACGAGAAATAACAAGGCTGCAAGAGTCATCAGAGGTAAAAGAGCAGTTATTAAATTTAGCTGATGAAAAAGCATTTTGGCAAATCGCATCTTTGCTGTTTTCTATTGGGCTGATATTGATTTTAGCTTACATAACTTATAAACAAACTCAGCATAAACAGCGATTTAAAACACTTGCATTAAAAGACGAATTAACAGGTATCGCTAATCGTAGAGCAATATTTGCATTTAAATACAACGCGATTAAAAAAAGCGAGTTTTTAGGGAATGCGTGTTCACTCATTGTTATTGATATAGACCACTTTAAACAAGTAAACGATACATACGGACATGATATTGGTGATGAAGTTATTATTTCTACTGTTAAATTTATAGAAAAAAACATTCGTCAAACAGATTGTGCAGGTAGGGTTGGTGGAGAAGAATTTTTAGTTGTTTTACCTAATACTGCACTTAGTTTTGCGCATGAAGTTGCCCAGCGTATACGCGAAAGTATTGAGAATGTTACTCATACCTCACTCCATATAAAATCAACAGTAAGTATTGGTGTCGTAGAAGTTAAAGCGGGCGAAGCCCCAAAAGATGCATCCCGACGAGCTGATGAAAAATTATACGCAGCTAAAAATGCAGGCCGTAATAAAGTAATGGTTTAATAACTCAATAATTATTGAGTTATTAAACGGCTAGTAATTTATTATTGAAAAATATAGCAAGCTAATTCACCTAATACTCATATGTATTGAGAGTGTATATCCTTCTACCTACCTTAAGTTTGTAAGGTTATTTGAAGTAAATTTATTTTAACTTAATACCATTTAACCCCTCCTTAACCCTCGACCTAATAAGCTATGTGTAATGGTATGAATTAGGCATAGTTAAATGGTTTATTTTAAAAAGCACTCAACCGGTTTTTTACTTGCACTTAGTTGCACGCTTGCTGCATGTAGTAGTCAGCCAAGTTATCAAGGTCAAAGTACTGATCAATCGCTAGAGCAGTATACTAATTGGGAGTATGCGCAAAGTAATGCACAGCACGTAAATTATATTACCGACTTGGTGGATGTAGATGGACTTGATTCGCTTATTGAGCAAGCGATTGCTAATAATCCATCATTTAATCAAGTGCATGTCGCATTAAAACTAGCCTATGCACAGCGTGATGTAACCGCAGCAAGCCAGTGGTTTAGTATAGATGCAGGGTTTGATGCCCAGCGCAGTGAAAGCGATGGTACACAATATAGCTCATCAGTAGGTATAAGCTGGGAAGCTGATATATGGCAAAAAATTGCTGACAACGTAGCCGCGCAAGATATGACTATTGCCAGTAACCAAGCTACTTATCAAGGTGCTAAAGACACATTAGTAGCGAGTGTTATTCGTACTTATTTAAATATTATTTTGCAGCAAAATTTACTCGATATAGAGCAGCAACGTTTAGTTGTTTTACAAAATAATGAGCAAAGTATTGTAGAGCGCTACCAATATGGGTTAGGTGATTTAGAAGCGCTTGATACCGCACGAGCTAGCACGTCATCAACGCGTGCAACCATTGCTAACTATCAAGAACAAATAGCAAAAGCAAAACGTGCTTTAATGCTAATTGTAGGCACTGATAAACTTCAAAACCTGCCAAGTACATTAACACTGCCGAACGTTATTGAGCCACTAAGCACCTTACCAGCGCAAGACCTAGCAAGGCGACCTGACTTACAAAGTGCCTATTACAACATTCAGGCAAAGCATTACTTGGTTGATGTATCGTACAAAGAGCTACTACCGAGTATTTCGCTTTCGGCATCACTGAGTGATTTAGCAAGCACGCCAAGCCAAGCATTATTAACTAGCCCAGTGTGGAGTTTATTGGGGAGCTTAAGTGCACCTTTATTTGAAGGCGGTGCATTACGGGCGCAAGTTGATATAGCAAAACTTAATGCTGAACAAGCATTTTGGCAGTACCAAGACACTCTATTAAATGCGGTAAACGAGGTAGAAAATGCCCTCGGACAGGAGCAGTCATTAACCGAGCAACGACTACAAATAAGCAATGCGCTTGCCAGCGCTCAACGCAGCTTTAGTAACTATCAAAGTAAGTATCAACAAGGTTTGGTTGATATTTTAGATTTGCTAACAGTGCAACAAAAAGTATACGACCTGCAAGCTCAACTTAGTCAAATAAACTACACCCTTTTAACTAACCGCATAGATTTAGGCCTTGCTTTGGGCCTTGGAGTATCGTCATGAGAATTTCGCCAACACCTGTTATTGTAACCCTTGTTGCAATTATTAGTATAGGGCTTGCTGTTGCGTATAACGCTAAAAAAATGGATGAACAAGCTAATAGCTCAAAATCTGTCACGGTTAGAGCTATTGCACCAAATGTATCGGTAATTAATGCTGTTGCGGGTACTTACCAAGCTTATGTGAACGGACATGGTCAAGCAAAGGCGCATTGGACACTGACCTTAAAAGCACAAGTTAAAGGCGAAGTGACTAGTATGAGTGAGCAATTTGCAACCGGAAACTTTGTATCTAAAGGGCAGGTGTTTGCACAAATAGATAATACTGAATACTTACAAGCCCTCGCAAATGCCAAAGCCACACTCGCTGATGCGAAACTCGCACTGCAAGAAGAGCAAGATTTAGGGGAGCAAGCAAAACGTGAATGGGAACGCTCAGGCGTTACGCAGGCGCCAAGCTCACCGCTGGTATTTAGAACCTTGCAGCTAGAAGCCGCGCAAGCCACGCTTGATGACGCTCAATATGCACTTAAAACAACACAGCGTGATGTAAATAATACCCAGTTAAGTGCTCCGTTTGATGGTGTTATTTTATCGCGAGATATCGATTTAGGTACTTATGTTGGTATTGGCGATACGCTTGCCACATTAAACAGCACTGACAAAGTAGAAATAAACGTGCCGCTTTCATTGAATCAGTGGCAAAATCTGGCAAATAATAAGTCAAATGAGGTTATTTTAAGTGATGTAGCTACTAATACCAAATGGACTGGTTACATTGATCGTTTTGAACAACACCTAGACGAAAGCTCTCGCCAGCGCAGCGTTATAGTTGCTCTTGATAAACCGTTTGAGCAAGCGACGCCATTATTGCCAGGTACATTTTTAGCGGTTGAAATTGCCGGTAAACAATTAAGTAACGTAATTGAACTGCCTGCTTCAGCGGTATCACAAGATGGCTTAATTTGGTACGTGAATGATAAAAACAACTTAGTAAGCACACAAGCCAATAAAGTATTTGAGCGTGGAGATTACGTATACATTTCACCAATAGAGGGTGTTAGTAAATTAAAAGTAGTTGTGCGTCCACTTGTTAGTTATTTAAACGACATGAGGGTAAATCCAATTGTTGAAGGGGTACAATAATGAGCCCTCATCAACCACCTCAAGTACCTAGCAGTAATAACCCGTTGCACGGTATTATTAATTGGTTTGCAAATAACTCTGTTGCAGCTAATTTATTGTTAATAAGCGTGATTGTAATAGGGATTATGTCGCTTTCTACGTTGCGTAAAGAAGCTTTTCCGAGTTTGGAGCCTGATACTGTTTCGGTGTCAGTTGTTTATGACAGTGGTGATGCATTACAAGCTGAAGAGGGGATTGCGCTCAAAATAGAAGAAGCTCTTGAAACAGTACAAGGTATAAAGCGCATTACCTCTACATCTGATGCAAGCGGCAGCCATGTTAGCATTGAAAAAGAAACAGATTATTCACTCGATGAGCTACTCTTTGATGTAAAAAATCAAGTTGATGCAATTAATAACTTCCCTGTTGATGCTGAGCAACCTGTTATTGATAAAGCGCGCAGGCAAGATCATGCATTAACACTACAGCTTTTTGGAGATGCAGATCGCCATACATTACAAAACCTGGGTGAAAAACTTAAAGCCGATTTATTAGCGCAATCAGGTATTACTGATGTAACTCAGTCGGGTGTTCTCGATCCGATGATGTCAGTAGAAATCGATGAAGGTAAATTACAAGCCTATGGATTAACCATTAGTGACATAAGTGAGGTGATTAATAACGAGTCATCAAGCCCACTATCAACTAGTTTACGTGATAGCAGTAAAATTATACGTCTGAAAGCGGCTGACCAAGCTTACTGGCAGCGCGACTTTGCCAATATCGTTTTACTCACTACCGCATCTGGCGCACAAATCAAATTAGGTGATGTTGCTATTGTTAGCGACAGCTTTTCTGAAGATAACAACTCACTAAGTCGTTATAACCAACAAAATGCAGTCGGCGTTGAAATTCTAATGGGTGATACCAGCGACATAATCACCATTGTTGAGCAGGCTAATAATGTAATAAAAACGTGGCACGAAAGTGGTCTATTACCTCAAAATGTAGAGCTAGAAAGCTGGAATGACAAAAGCACCATGATCACCGAACGTTTATCGCTACTGACTAAAAACGCGGTGACCGGTATTATTATGGTGTTTGTAATACTAGCCATATTTTTAAATGTACGTGTGGCTTTATGGGTTGCTGGTGGCTTGCCATTTGTATTTTTTGGCACGCTGTATTTTATGACCGATGGCTACACCGCACTGACCATAAACGAAATGACTACCTTCGGCTTTATTATGGCGCTGGGCATAGTGGTAGACGATGCCGTTGTTGTCGGCGAGAGTATTTACACTACACGTAAAAAACATGGCGATACAATAAATAACACGGTTTTGGGTACAATGAAAGTAGCTGTACCGACAATATTTGGGGTATTGACCACTGTTGCTGCATTTATGGCACTGTCGAATGTATCTGGTAATCTAGGTAAAATTTACTCTCAATTTGCCACTGTAGTGACCATCTGTTTACTGCTTTCGCTCGTTGAATCAAAGCTTATATTACCCTCGCATTTAGCCCATGTAAGTACCAAGCGCCAAATTAAAAAAGGGTTAAGTGGGGTATGGTCTAAAATACAACATGGCGCCGATAGCGGTCTAAATTGGTTTAGCAAAAACATTTATTGTAAGGTTATTGAACTCTCATTGCGCTTTAGATATGCAGTCGTTGCTGGGTTTATTGCTTTTTTTATACTCGTCATAGGTATGCCAATGACAGGTGCAGTAAAAGTAGGTTTTTTCCCAAGCATTCTGGGCGATACCGTATCCGCCAACTTGGTTATGCAAACTGATGCTGCTTATGGTCAAACAAACAAAAACTTACTAATGCTTGAGCAAAGTGCAATACAAGCTGAGCAAAACTTAATGACTAAGTTTAATTCAGATAAAAGCGAAATAACCAGTTTACAAGTAATTAGTAGCAACGATACAAGTGGTACGGTAAGCGTTGAGCTATTAGATGATGGCGCTTTCACTGCAAGTGAATTTGCTCAAGAATGGCAGCGTTTAGCCGCAAGTCCTGAGGGCAGTAAAAAGCTACAAATATTAGCTACGCGTAAAATGGTTGATAATTTTAAAGTTGAGCTTAAAGCATGGGACGACGAAACCGTAATGGCAGCGGGCGCACTATTTAAAGAGCACTTACAAAATACGGCAGGGGTTAACGGAATAGACGACAATTTAAATCCCGGTCAACCGCAGTTAAAATTTACACTAAGCGCGCAAGGTCGCGCCCTAGGTATGGATACCGCGAGCTTATCAAAGCAAATACTGCAAGCCTTTGGCGGCGCAATTGTACAGCGTTATCAACGTAATAAAGACGAAATAAAAGTACGTGTACGTTATCCAGAGAACGCCCGTCAAACACCTGCCGATATTATGCAATCGCGTATCCGATTGCCTGATGGCACCGTTGTACCGCTTGTAAACGTAGCGACAATTAACAGTGAATACCAACACGATGAAATAACGCGTATTGATGGACTTCGTGCAATTTATTTAAGTGCGCAAGTAGATAAAGATGTGATTGCTCCAAACGAATTAGTGGCTGATTTACAACGCGACTTAATACCAGAATTAACTCAGCAATTTCCTACTTTGAATATTCATTTTGCGGGTGAAGCTGAAGAGCAAGACGAAACAACAGGGTCAATGTACGGCATGTTTGTCGCTGCTTTATTAGTTATATATGTACTGTTGGCTATTCCGCTTAAATCGTATGTTCAACCTATGTTGATCATGGTAGCAATTCCGTTTGGTGTAGTTGGTGCAATACTTGGGCATTGGTGGAACGACTTAACCATTAGCATATTGTCATTAAACGGTATATTGGCGCTCAGTGGTGTGGTGGTAAACGACAGCCTATTACTTGTTTCGCGTTTTAACGAACTAACAAAAGAAGAGGATATGAATACGCATGACGCCATAGTTGAGTCGTGTACGAGTCGTCTGCGTGCTGTTTTACTAACCTCAATTACAACTTACGCAGGCTTGGTACCGCTTCTTAGTGAAACCTCAATTCAGGCACAATTTTTAATCCCTGCGGCTGCATCACTTGGTTACGGTATTTTGTTTGCCACAGTTATTACCTTAATACTTATACCTGCATTATTGATGATTCAAACCGACGCTAAACGCGGTATTGATGCTGTGCTAAAATCGCTAGGTGCTAAAAATAAAACGCAGGAAACAGCCTCTTAATGATAAACGTACTACTGGTTGAAGACGACATCGACTTGGCAACCACCATTGTTGATTATCTCGAAATTGAGTCAATAGAGTGTGACCATGCAAGTAATGGCGTAATGGGCTTAAATTTAATAGAACGTAATCAATATCAAATGATTATATTAGATGTAAACATGCCAAAAATGGATGGTTTAACCATGTGCAAAACATTACGTGAGCGAGGCATTGATACACCAGTATTAATGCTGACAGCGCGTGATAGCCTCGACAATAAGCTTGAGGGATTTGCAGCCGGTAGTGACGATTATCTCGTAAAACCATTTGCTATGAAAGAGTTAGTAGCGCGCGTTAAAGTATTAGCAAAACGCAAAAGTGGTGAGGTAAAGCGCCTTACACTTGCTAATTTAACGCTTAATTTAACCGCGCATACGGCAACTGTTGCGGCGCACAATTTAAAGTTATCACCCATTACTTTTAAGTTATTAGAATTACTTATTAGGGAGCAACAAAAGCCAGTTACCCGACACGCAATTATGCAAGCCATTTGGGGAGACGAGCAGCCCGACAGTAACAGCCTAAAAGTACATATTTACCATTTACGAAAACAGTTAGAGCAAGCTAATTGCCAAGCGGTACTTGAGACAATTCCCAGTGTAGGGTTTGTATTAAAACTAAAAAATGAGACACATGCATGAAAATAAGACCTAGTTTAAGGTTGTACTTTTTTGTCAGCATGGTGCTTTTAAGTTCGTTAATGGCTATTGGTTTTTCGTTTTTAAGTGTTAGCTATTTTACCGATGGTTTAGACAAAGGCTTGAATGGCGTAATGCATGCACTTTCGCAATCGGCTGAGGTTAAAAACGGGCAACCGAAAGAAATGATTGGCTTTAATATAGCAAGTCGTTGGGAGGATGTGCCAAATGAGATTAAGAAACGTTTTATAAAGCCTACAGAGCGAGGTATATTGCAAAAAAGCCAAGAAAAAACATCATTTTTTTCTATGCCAAAAGACTTATATTTTGTTGTGTATTTTGAAAACCCTGCTGGTGAAGCTCGTTATGTATCACGTATTATGCTTGAGGAAAACCGCCTTCCAAAAAAAGGAAAACCCGAAAAACCAATACAAAGGTTATTATGGATAGCGTTAACGGGAATAACGGCAATAGCGCTGTTTACCTTCTTTTTGTTTATGGTAATGAAAAAGATAGCAAAACCGGTAGAGTCCCTGCGGGGTTGGGCTAAATCGTTAAATCAAACAAATTTACAACAGGCGCCACCTGACTTTACTTACAATGAGTTAAATACGTTGGCAACCTTAGTGCGCAGCAGTTTACTTTCGGCTCATGATAGCCTTGAGCGAGAGCAGCGCTTTTTAAGTTATGCAAGCCACGAGTTACGTACGCCAATTTCGGTTATTCGCAGCAACGTTGAGTTACTGAACCGCTTAAGCGAAAAAGCGCCTTTAAGCGATAAGCAACAACTTACACTGCAGCGAATTGAGCGCGCCGGTTTAACCATGAGCGATTTAACTGAGACGTTATTGTGGCTTAGCAGAAATGACGACCAGCAAAGTTCACCAGAGCCTGTAAACCTAGCCGTTAAAATAACGACCTTGGGTAACGAACTCGATTATTTACTCAATTCAAAACAAGTTGATGTACTTATAAATACCGATAACCACAGTACGACTATTAGTACCGAAGCCACCGCATGCCACATAGTACTTACAAATTTAATACGTAATGCGTATCAGCATACGCAACAAGGGCAAGTGCGTATTACTCAACAAGGTAGCCGCGTGATTATAGTAAATAGCAGCGCACAAACTGATACGTCACACGTTACTAATAGCGCAAATAAGCCTACCAATATTGGCTACGGTTTAGGATTAGAGTTAAGCGAAAAAATAATAAAACGACACGGTTGGGTATACGAAGTAAACGACATGCCAGGGCGTTATGAAGTGGTGGTCGATTTTAGTTAATAGACTTTCTTAATACTTAGGTTTTTTACATTCAAAAATATTTAATTTAACGCTGAGAATATAAAAAACTTAGTGATAGTAATGTGTTAAGTAATTTGCTAAAACTATAAATAGAAAGGATGCGAGTGTAGCGCGAATGGAAATACACGTGAATTATGTGCTACTAAATTATTAGGGTTAATGGAGTAACATGCAATATATCGACTATTATAATTCAATTAAAGATAAGGTTCTAAAAGAGCTTACTTTTAATGAACTAGCATTTGTTCATCTAAATGCTCGAGACTATAACGACATAAAGCATGGACAAATACAATCTGTTCTTCCTTTAGTTATAGGAGAGATCAGGCACGCTAAATTTTATAGGTATTCTCAGAATTTTCTACCCCTTGCTTCAGCATTCACTGTTTTAGATCAGCTTGGTTTTTGTTATTCAAGAAGTGATATCCCTACTTATAGTGACATTAATGCAAGCTCAATAAAAAAGTCTCTATATTATTTTTGTGGTTTTTCTGAGAATGATAGAGATACAAAAACATTATATGCATTAAGAAATTCATTTTTGCATACGGCATCATGTTTATCGAAAGCTGAACGACCTAACCAACCAAATCATAGTTTCGTATTTGATAAAAATTCAGATGATTTGATAAAGTATCCAGACATACCATGGGATGGTGATTTTAATAACCTAAATAACAGCATGTCTACGATTGTCAATCCTGTGATGTTGGTAGACTTAATTGAAGCTTCGGTTGAAAATGCACTTAAATACTTATATGACGGAAGTTTGGTAGTATCTTGTGATAGTGGGAGAGCCGAGTTTTACTATCGTTTCCTTAAGTTCTATTCTGAAAAAAATCTAGCATAAACAATCAATATGAACGGTTTTAAAGCACTTAAAGTAAACCTGCTCTTGCTGCTATTAATTAGCTCACGGAAGTCTTATGGAGGATATCGAGTTTAAAGTTTTAAAGTCTTTTCTCGTTGAGTCTAAGAGCCATCGCTGGATTCAGGAAATGTATTAAAAATAGTTGCTCCTGAAAGAGGTGGTGGCTACGAAACAATGAAAATACTCCATGCTTATGTTAAAGGCGAACTTAAAGGAGCTTTAACTGGATATGACATAACTAAAAATAATGTAGTTTGCCCAATAAAAGATTTGATCCCGTTATGCTCTAATTACTACTCAGTCGCGCATAGGAAGAGCCTTCCGTACACAATAGAGGAAATTAAAAGTATGAACGCTAATTAACCATGCTTTCGAGTTTTGCTAGTCAGGTTTTTTCAGTATTTTAGAAAAGTATGGAAGTAGCTGAAAATAAGATCGCAAGCGGATATTAGTAACGTTTAGATTGCTAATTTTACTCAATCAAAGAGTTTTTATCGAGCCTTACAATGCCAATGATCATCGTGTTTAGTGCAGGCTTGATTTGTGGGCTTGGCTTTTACGATAATAATGTTTGGAGAGTTGTGCTCAGTTACTAAAACAGGTGTAACTACTTTAACTACTTTTTTATGTGGTTTATACGCACTGGGACCATGTTGATATACAGTGCAGCCGCTCATAATAAGCGCGGTCGCTATTACTAAAACTATTTTTAAAGATAAGTTCATGTTTATTAGTCCTATATAGCTTAATGCTAAGCCTAGGATAAACTTTTTTTTGTATAGTGCTGTCAGCAAATGTAAGGACATTGTAAAGGTGACTTATATGACTTTTGATGCCTTATTTAACTAATTAATAAGTACATTGGTACTGCGTTAAATATACCAATGCTTATAATATTGAGTTTAGAGCTCAGAGCTTAGTCCGCTGAGTTCAAACTTATAAATCGCTGCGCCAACCCATACCAGACTCTTCCATTAAACGCTCGTACACGCCCTCTATGTTAAGTGGTAACCATACATCAAACTGTTTAAAGTCACTAAATTGGTCTAATTTTACATTTTGTTTAATTTCGTCAAGCGTATTACCAGCTAAAACGCCTGCTGTTACTTGGCTATATAAAAGCTCTATATAAGTTAAATAGCGCGCTACATCAGCCTTGCTGCCAATATCGGCATGTCCGCCTACAAAAGTATTAAAGTCATATTTGAGTACCGCTTGGGTTGAGTTAATCATGCCTTGAATATCGTAACTCCACAGCTTTTGCCACGGCATTCTGCCAATAACGATCCAATCAACTATAAATAGTGTTTTTTGCTTTTCGAATAATATACTAACCGAACCACGACCATCGTTTGGACCATGGTAGTTAAGCTTTACTGTTGAATTACCAAGGGTAAGTAGTAGCTCGTTATCAAAAGTAAGGCTGGGCATTACCGTTTTCATTTGTGTGTTTTTAATATCTTGCGCGGCGAGTTTATGCGCTACAAAAGTGGTGTGCGGGCTTTTAAATACCTCGGCGCCGTAAATATGATCGCTGTGATTATGGCTGTAAATTACATATTTTATCGGTACGTTATAGCGAGTTTTAATTTGCTCGTTTAACCAGGTGGCGGCTTTTTTATTAAGCGGGTCGGTAACAATTGCGCCCTCAGGAGTGATTAAAAATACTGAGCGGTGTCTGTCGTCTATAAAGCGGTGTAAGCCATCGCCTAAGTCTTCAATCTCAAAGGCTTGTGTGGCAAAGCCTATAAATAATAGGGCTGTAGTTAATAGTTTTTGTAGCAAGCGGGGCATACACCATTCCTTTTAAAATTGATTAAATTAATAACGCTATTAAAAGAAGAAAGCGCAAAGTCGCAAAAAATTTCAGTGATTGGTTTAATTAAAGCTTAAAACTTAAAACTTAAAACTTAAAACTAAACCTAAACTTAAGTAAAAGGATCAAATATAAGGATGAAATAAAAAGCCATTATAAAAATGGCTTTAGATAGGTTGGTTGGGTTTATCTTTGTGTTAGTTGTTGGTTTATTTCTTCAAAGATACTGGCATCATCTATGGTTGAAGGTATTTGTAGCTCTTCGCCATCAACTAGTTGACGTAAATTTTTACGCAGTATTTTACCCGAGCGTGTTTTGGGCAACCTATCTACGCTAACTATATTTTTAAGGCACGCAATAGCGCCAATCTGATTACGAACACTTAAAACAAGCGCTTGTTCTACGTCGGTACTTGAGCCCATAAAATCATTTTTAAGCACGATCATTCCCATAGGAAGCTGCCCTTTTAGAGGATCGTTCACACCAAAAACAGCGCATTCGGCAACAGCAGGGTGCGCGGCTACTATCTCTTCCATTTCGCCGGTAGAAAGCCTATGTCCTGCTACATTTATAACGTCGTCGGTTCTGCCCATAATAAATAGGTAGCCGTCTTCATCAATATAACCGCCATCTCCAGATAAATAATACCCCTCGTATTCATTTAGGTAGCTTGCTTTAAAACGCGGGGTATCTTGCCAAATTGTTGGTAGGCAACCCGGTGGAAGTGGCAGTTTAATTACCACGGCGCCTTGCTCGTTAGCTGCGCATTCATTGCCATCCATATCCAATATTCGTACATCAAAACCTGGAGTCGGGACGGTAGAACTGCCAGGTTTTGTTGCTAAGTACTCAAGCCCTACAGGGTTACACGCAATAGCCCAACCGGTTTCTGTTTGCCACCAATGATCGAGCACCGGTAGTTTAGTTTTTTCTTTAAGCCATTCGTAAGTAGGGGGATCTAATCGCTCACCTGCTAAAAACAAGCGTTTTAAGCTAGAGGTATTGTATTGGTTAAAACCATCAGCATTTGGATCTTCTTTTTTAATCGCTCTAAATGCGGTGGGAGCACTAAATAATGCATTTACTTTATATTCTTCGACCACGCGCCAAAATGCACTAGCATCGGGCGTTTTAACGGGTTTACCTTCATATAATACGGTAGCGCAGCGATACATTAACGGCGCATAAACTATATAAGAATGCCCAACTACCCATCCAATGTCAGACGCAGCCCAAAATACGTCGCCGGGCTTCATACCATAAACGGTTTCCATGCTGTATTGCATTGCTACTGCATGACCGCCATTTTCGCGCACTACGCCTTTGGGTGTGCCTGTCGTGCCTGAGGTATATAAAATATAAAGTGGATCATCTCCATTTACAGGCACCGGATCTGCGCTTGCAGCCGTTTGCATTGCCTGAGTCCAATCTATGTCTCGTTTAGGCTTAAGTGTGGCGATGGCTTGCGGGCGCTGAAAAATAACGCAGTGTTCTACTTTGTGCACAGCTAAGTCTATTGCGTTATCAATGAGTGGCTTGTATTCAATAACGCTGTTTACTTCAACACCACATGAGGCGCTAAGTATAAGTTTGGGCTTGGCATCATCAATGCGTACAGCCAGCTCGTGCGCAGCAAACCCACCAAATACTACAGAATGAATAGCACCAAGGCGAGCGCACGCCAACATACCAATAACAGCTTGTGGGATCATTGGCATATAAATTACAACACGGTCGCCTTTTGTAACACCTAAAGATTGCATTACGCCTGCAAATTTAGCCACTTCTTGTTGTAGTTGTGAGTAGCTATAGGTTTGTTTTGTATTGGTAACAGGGGAGTCATAAATTAGTGCCGTTTGCTCGCCAAATCCGGCAATAACGTGTTGGTCTAGCGCTAAAAAACTAGTATTTAATTGCCCGTCGCTAAACCAATGGTAAAGCCCGTCGTCGTCTTGTGTGTATGCTTGCTTTGGTGTTTTATACCATGGAATATTTTTACTTTGTTCAAGCCAAAACTGTGTGAGGTTTTGCTTAAATGTATTATATTGCTGTTGATACTCGCCTGACATGTAAGGCTCCTAAAACTAAATTTGTGTGTGAGAGACCTTACAAAATGTAGGCTCTTTTTAACGGGCAGGCTATTCGACCTTGGTCGGTTAAAATACATTCAATTTAGCGTTGCGTTTACAATGTAGGTTATCTTTCTAACGCTATGCATAACTATATTTGACAAATATTTAGTAAAATATCAGCATGCTAATAAATATAATTAAAACAGCTTAGGGCTTAAATGAATAATGCAGTTAGAGTGGGTGTGGCGGTTATCATAAAGCATCAAAACACAATTTTACTAGGTGAGCGTATTGGCGCGCACGGTGCTAATACATGGGCAACACCTGGTGGGCATTTAGAGTTTGGTGAAAGTGTTGAGCAATGTGCAATACGAGAAGTGTTAGAAGAAACAGGTTTAAAAGTAAGTAAAATTACTAAGCTTGATTTTACCAATGATATTTTCACAGCAGAGAAAAAACACTATATTACGTTGTATGTAAAAGCTGATTTTGAAGGCGGAGAGCCTGAGCTAAACGAGCCTAATAAATGTTTAAAGTGGCGCTGGTGCGATATTAATAATCTACCAACGCCACTGTTTACATCACTAAAAAATTACTTATCTGAGGCTGTTTAGCCTAGTTATTTTGTTGGCGGTGTCGCTGGGCTCAACTCTAGTTTACTAAAGCTTACTTGAGCGTAATCGCCATTTAGCTTATCCGTAGACCAATCGCCAGTTCCTAAACAACCTGGGTACCAAATACCTTTGGCGCTTTTAGTACTACATTGGTTATAAGCGCCTGCTTTAAAGTAATGCCAATCTGCTGCGTAACCATGTGGATGATCTTTTTCGTCCACTTTGCCATAAGCATCTACGTTATTACCTAAGTTAATAGAGTAGTTAACGTCTTCTTTGCCTTGTGCGCTAAATGTAAGGTGCATAACATTTTTATACACGTTTACCGTGTAGCTAAATTCTTCACCTAGTGCAATACCGGCATTGCCTGGCTCGTTAGGGTTTTCCCATGTATTACCCCAAACTGGGTAAGTAATATCTGTACGGTCAGGATTCGTTTTAGGTAAGTTACGTTCGTAGTTCCAAAAAACTGAGCCCGTTTTATGTCCTGGCCATTTTTTATAATAAATTTTAAGCGGCTCATTGCCCCAGCCATAACCAAGCTTGGTATCAATAAGTGCCTGGTCTTTACCTGCGTGAATTTGCCCTACAACCACTGAGAATGCAGCTTTCTTGCTAGGGTCAGTAGCACGTAGCGCAACGTGATCTACTTTTAATGTTGCTTCCATTTTACCGCCTACCGAGCCAAAACGCTCCGATAGCGGGTGCACAGCAAGTGCAAAATTGTTTTTTGAATGTTTAGTTTTAATTTTAGTATTTGATCCACGGATCATTTGTCTAAGTTCGCTACGCGTATTAGTAGAGTTAGCACTTGTAAGCGCTTTATTTGGGGAGGTAAATACCATGTAGCCTTTGTCATCAAGATAGAAAAAATCAGGGTGTGCGTAAGTCTGAATTTCTTCTACATCTATTTCATCAATTTTACCGTCGTTGTTTAAGTCGACTGGTACATTTATTTTCCAGTGAGATAAATCAAACTTTGTTGCAGGTACCGGCGCATCGCTTTGCTGATTAGTGCTTTGGGTACTTGAACAAGCGGTAAAAAGTAAAGGGGTGATAACGGCTAAAGCCGTAAGTTTAAATGTAGATGTATTTTTTATCATTATTGTCTCTGTGTGATGAAGTAAAAATTGTGCGGTACAGGCATCGCTTAATCTCAATCTAGCATACCAATTTAACAATTAAAACTTACCAATTAGTAAGATTGAATATTTTTTAAATGATTTTTTGTTATACCAATTTGGTTTAGGTGTTTTTTAACGGCTTTTATGGAAGTGTTTGCGGTATGTATTTTTTATGTGCTTGGCTATTCATTTAGTGATGTTTAACGTAGATTTTGGCGCTAAGGTGTAGTCTATTTTTTGGGGGGGAGGAGATTTTTAATTTTGTAGTTTGCTTTGCCGCGTTTAGCAAATAACTAAGTAACCACTGCAAATAACTAATGTCGGGCTTTAACTATGGTTAGTGCTGCAAGTTAGTCGTGTTTGGTAATAAAAGTTGCCACTTGTTTAAAATGGCATGGTATTCACCATTTTCTTTAATACTACTTAATGCGTCAGAGAGTGCTTTAGCTGTTTTAGGATTAAGTTGATTACTTGCTGCAAAATTAAGTGAAGAGGGAAGATCGCTTAAATGAATTCGTTTTGTTATTAGGCTAGGATCGAGTCCTAAACTTTTTAGCTCGTTATCAATAGTTAGTGTATTAGTCACTACAAAGTCGATTCGGTTTTTATAAAGCATTTGCCAAAGTTGATTATAGTAACTGACCAGTATTAAATTTTTTTTTTCGGTAAAGCCTTTTTGTTTTAAGTAGGCTTCGCTTAGGTAGCCACGAATGGTTGCTACTTTATATTCTTTTGCAAAATTTAAGTGAACGACTTCATCTATATGGCTTTTTAAACTAACTAAATAGGCGTCTGCAACGTACACCTCACCTAACCACGTATATTTATCAATCCGCTTTGGGGTTTTTAACAAAGACAACATTATGGCGTTGGTATTTGTTTGATGCTCCTTAAAAACGCGAGCCATGGGCATTATTTCAAAGTTAGCGGTTAATTTTGTTTGCTTTACAACGGCTTTGGCAATGTCGACTAAAGCGCCAGTTACTTCACCTTGCTGATTTTTAAAGTGATAAGGAGGAAGGTCTTCAGCTATAAAAGTAACCGAATCGGCGTTACACAGGGGGCTATATAAAATAAATACAAAAGCACTTAATAAAACACGCAAAAACATAAAAAATCTTTTAAAGCAATAATACACCTAGTGTAGAGAGTATTAACTAAAACATATATATATTATGTTTATATAACGTAAATAATTTGCACTTACTTGGCTGTTCTTGCTGTTTTGTATTTTATAAATTGTAATGGCGAGCATTTATGCCAGCGTAAAAAAGCTCGATTAAAAGAGCTTTGATCTTTAAATCCTAAAATATTAGATAAATCAGCAAGTGGCATGCTGGCTATTAATGTATCTGCACGTTTTTTACGTTCTTTTTCAAGTAGCTGAGCAAAGGTTAAGTCTTGTTGTTTTAAGCGTCGTTGTAGCGTTCGGGGTGTTAAATTAAGCGCATCAGCTATGCCTATTAGGTTGCAGTTTTGCAAGGTAGTTTTAGCTGTAAGTAACTGATTAACTTTATCGTCAATACACTGCTGGCTTTTAAAGTTAGAGAGTTGCTGCTCTGACAATTGCTTAAAAGTAGAATTAATAATGGCGTTATCGGTTTTAAAGGGCAGCGTTAAATAATGACTCGGAAAGCTAACTTGATTATATTCAGCACTGCTTTTTACAGGGCATTTAAACCATGATTCAAGGGCGCGCCTTTGCGATGGCAACCAATTATAAGTGAAACTAATACTACTTGGCGAAAGCGTTAAATTTATTAACTGGCGAATTACACTTACCCACGCGGTCATGTTTCGTAAAACAACATGCTCATTACAACTTTGGTGAGCAATCCAACGAATAGTTGCTGTATCAGTATTTAGTTCAAACTTGGCTTTACCAATATCAGCCACCAAGCTGTCGTAGCTTAACAATGCTTTAATGGCACTGCTTAAGTTATCGCTTGATTCAATTAAGTAACCTAAAACGCCGTAGTCAGCAGTGCGAATTTGCTGACCTAGGGTAAAACCAAAAAGAGGATCGTTAAGTGTTTTCTTGCCATAAACTAATAAAGCATTGTAACTATTTAAACTAATACGCGGCGCTAATTGATGGGTACGTTGATTACTAAATTCGTCAAAGCTAATAGCGTGCAAAGCCGTTTTAGTACTAATGCCTTGCGCTTGTAAGTAATCAAGAATACTTGAAAAGTAATGATCAGCCAATGTGTGCATTTGTCATCTAAAGCTAAAAAATAGTCGTGTATTAGCAAGTTTGCCACGTTAAATTTTTATATGCTAGTTGAATGCCTAATAACCTCTTGCTGTAAAAATGATACTTATAACAATAAAACAAACCTTGAATTCAAGTATTAAGTGCAATCATTATGCAGCCACCAGAACTTCTGATTGCCCCGTAAATAATTCATGAGGGGTTTTATACCCTCTTGTTTTTCTTGGCCGATGGTTGAGCTTATCA
>NZ_JADYXB010000021.1:0-63806 GCF_015864485.1 Pseudoalteromonas sp. SWN166 | reverse complement strand
ACTCAGTAGTGAAACGAAACAGCGCCGATGATAGTGTAGCATTTGCTATGTGAAAGTAGGACATTACCAGGCTTCAAATTGTAGAAAGCCCGAATCTAACGATTCGGGCTTTTTTACGTCTACAGGAATGTGAATTTGAGTGATTAATAATACCAATTCCAATAAATAGCTGATCTATTTTACTTGCTAAAACAACCCATTTCTTTGTTATAAATTTCGCAAAGGGAACACCATTTACATCAATTTACGCCTAGAACTGAATTATTTTTTCGGCGTAAAATTTAGATCACATGCTTAATGGAATTGGTATGACTCTCTTCCGCTGTGGGCACTATGACACCCTACTGCGTAGCGCACCGACTTCACATTCTAGAGAGCCCGAATCTAAAGATTCGGGCTTTTTTACATCTGCAGGAGAGTAATGTGTGAGTTATTATGATCTATTTAGTTATCAATTAAGCATTCTATGTAATTACATCTTAAATTGAGTCGAGATACCTCTAATAAAGTACTTAATACCAATTCCAATAAATAGCTGATCTATTTTACTTGCTAAAACAACCCATTTCTTTGTTGTCAATTTCGTAAAGGGAAGACCATTTACATCAATTTACGCCTAGAACTGAATTGTTTTTTCGGCGTAAAATTCAGATCACATACTTAATGGAATTGGTATAAGAAAGCTGTACTATTACAGGTGTTTTAAAATAACTATAACGAGAAACATATGAAATTATTAACTGCAGTAACTCTAATACTTGCTTCATCGACAGCTTTTTCACGCCCTGCACCGTTAGTGTCTATTCCTACTCATGATGCCTTTTTTAATAGTGTTGCAGCGCATTGCGGAAAAGCGTTTGAAGGTAAAGTAATGGTAGATAATGCGAAGGGGCCAAGTTCATTTGCAGATAAAAAACTGGTTATGCATGTACGTAAATGTACCGACACAGAGTTACAAGTGCCGTTTCATGTAGGGGATGATGCATCACGTACGTGGATCATAACTAAAACAGGGAGTGGCTTGAGCTTAAAGCATGATCATCGCCATGAGGATGGTACTGATGATGCATCCACTATGTATGGTGGCCACACATTGGATGCAGGATTTGCACAAATGCAGTCGTTTCCTGCCGATCAATACTCTAAAGAGTTATTTGTTGCACAAGGGATCGCTCAATCTGTAGGTAATACATGGCAAATGTATATTTACTCAGAATTATTTACTTATCGATTAATTCGCCAAGGGCGTGAATTTAAGGTGGATTTTGATTTAACTAAACCAATTACTTTACCGGTAGCGCCATGGGGCTATGAAAAATAAGTTTATTTTTCTTTTTTCTCGGGTGCTTCACATTGCAGTAAAACATTTAAGGCTGGTTGGTAGGCTCGTGGTTTAGTTGGAAAGCGTTCGTATTCTTGCACGCCTTCTAGGACCTTTAACATAAAGGTTCTGCCACGACATAACCTATCTGCATGGCGCAGTAAAAACATACTTTGATTAGCGAAGTGCTTGTAATCGTCTGACTGTATTTCTATTTTATAGTTGTCTTCACCAATTTTAGTTTGGTAGTAATGTACTTTATTATCAAAGTCGTATGATTTTTCTTTTTCGACAGTTTCGGCAAATACAGTGCCGACGCTCGAAAGGGCCACCAATGCGCTGCCAATAACTAAGCGTGGTGTATTTAATCCTTTCATAAAAATGTATCCTTTAATTTGCGAACTTAATACCCATTAACTACTCATACAAGTTCGATTTATTTATCTTTAGTCTAACACCCAAAAAGGGATAATGTGATGTTCAAACAAATAAAGCAGCTTTTTGCTGTATTCGATGATCAGGAACCCAGTATAGAGCAGCATGATTTAAAAACAGCAGTTGCGGCATTGCTTATAGAGGTTATGCGTGCTGATACTAAGCTTGACCATAATGAACAACAAACCCTGACTGTAACCTTAAAAAAATACTTTAATTTAACAGATTCAGAAGTTGAAGAGCTAACAACTAACGCAGCAAGTAGTTTAGATGGCGCTATTGACTACTTTCAGTTTTCAAAACAAATTAATGAGCATTGTAGTGCAGTTCAGCGCATTGAAATAATAGAGCTACTATGGCGCTTGGCCTATGCTGATGGCGAAATAGATCCCCAAGAAGACTATGTAATACGTAAAGTAGCTGGGCTTTTATATGTAACGCATACAGACTTTATCGCCGCAAAAATAGCGGCGACAAAGTAATTAGTTATTTGGTAAGGCGTACTGAATTATTTTAATTTACTTGCAACGCTTACTAACTGATGAGCAAGGGCTGATACTTTTTCAGCTGTAACAGGTTCATTAATTTGGCCATTTTCATCAAGTAACGTGTGTACAGCGGGTATTGCAAGTTGATCTGCAAGTACTAACGACCCAATACCACTTAGTATATCGCGCACGTGATTTAAACCGCGTAACCCGCCAAGCCCGCCTGGGGATGCTGAAAATAAAGCGACTACTTTATTGCGAAAAGCTGGAACCGCACTTTGCTCTGTACGTGAGGACCAATCAATAGCATTTTTAAGTGCAGCGGTAATGGAACCGTTGTACTCAGGACTTGCTAGTAAAATACCATCAGCTGCACGTAGTTTATCTTTTAAAAGCTGTACATCGCTTGGTGTACCTTGCGCTTCTATATCTTCGTTAAATAATGGAATATTCAATTCGTTTAGTTTTATTACTTCTACTTCAGCACCTGTTTGTAGAGCAAAACGCGCTGCTTCATTAATAATTTTTTGATTAAAGCTTTCTTGACGAAGACTTCCTGCTAGGGCGATAATTTTTGGTGCTGACATGTTAGAGACCTTTAAGTGTTTAAGTTTACAGCTCTAATGTAGCAAAATTTTGCTTGTAGAAAACCCCAATTAACGCAACACTTATGTGCGTAAATGCACATAAGTAAAAGGTAATTAGCATGGCGATTAAATTTGAAGATTGGCAAGACGTTAAAGTAGCGTTTGAAGTGGCGCGTTTAGGTACGTTAACGGCGGCCGCAGAAGAGCTTAATGTGCACCACAGCACAGTGCTTAGACGAATTAATAATCTTGAAAAAAACTTAAATGCACGGCTTTTTCATCGCCATGCCCGTGGTTACAAGGTTACTGAAATTGGCACCAAGTTATTTGCAACGGCGCAAACTATTCATAGCTCCTTAGAGCAGTTACATAACGATA
This sequence comes from Pseudoalteromonas sp. SWN166, assembly GCF_015864485.1. NCBI lineage: Bacteria > Pseudomonadati > Pseudomonadota > Gammaproteobacteria > Alteromonadales > Pseudoalteromonadaceae > Pseudoalteromonas > Pseudoalteromonas sp. SWN166. Next base: position 60,597 of record NZ_JADYXB010000021.1, on the reverse strand, counting down.
TAGTAGCAGCCGACAGAACCCTTAGAGGGAGTTTATTACTAACGACGGTAAGTGGTTTTATGGATGTACTTGGTGATGTTTGTGAGCAATTTCAGGCGCTACATCCGCAAGTGCAGTTAGAAGTTATTTTAGAACAAAAAAGGTTAAGACTTGATCACGGACAAGCGCATATTGCAGTGCGTGCAGGCCCAAGACCTGATGAGGGCGATTATATTGCTCAGCATTTGGCGCAGCTTTCGTCTGGCTTGTATGCTAATAAGCGTTACATCAATAAATATGGAATGCCTAAATCGTTAAGTGATTTACAGCAACATAATTTTGTATCGGGTGTAGCGGGTTTTAATGCACGCGTACCTTATTTTGCGTGGGCTGATGAGCATATTCCAGCATCGCAAATAAAGCTGCGAGTGTCTGAAACCGCAGAAGCGACTCGCGCAATAATTAAAGGGTTAGGTATTGGTGGGTTACAACATGATGTAGCAGCGCAATATACTGATCTTGTGCCTATTTTACACAGTGAATTAAGTTGGCCTACCGATGTATGGTTAGTCACGCATCACTTAGTGCATCGCACTGCTAAAGTACAAGATTTTGCAGGGTTGTTAAAAACACATTTTAGTAAGTTAGCTGCTAATCAATAGTTTTAGCAGCATTCTAGCTGTGTTTTAAATGATTATAGTGTTTTTTTAATTTCAATCCCTAAGCGTTTAGCCAAGCGTACTAGGTTAGCTCTATCTAATTCAAGTACTCTTGCTGCTGCTGCCCAATTATAATTATGCTGTTTTAATTGCTCGGTAATTACGTTGTTTTGCAGCGATTCTACAGCTTGCTTTAAAGGTTGGTTGATTAAGGTGTTGGTTGTACTTTGGCTTGCTACTAAAGAGTTTTGCGGCGCACTAGGTGTTAAATCACAGTGCTCACTTGTAATGGTTATTATTGGATTTTGCCATTGGCTTTGTTTTGCTTTTAGGGCGCTGCGGCTAATGACATGTTCAAGCTCGCGAACGTTACCTGGCCAGTTGTACTGATTAAGCAATACTTGCGCTTCAGGGCTTAATTTTAATTGTTTTATCCCTAATTTACGGGCTGTTTGCTCAATAAAATAACCAGCTAAGAGTGTTATGTCGTGCTCGCGTTTACTAAGTGGTGGCACAGTAATAGGGTAGACACTGAGGCGATGGTATAAATCGGCTCTAAAGCGGCCTTTGGCTACTTCTTCTTTTAAATCTCTATTGGTTGCGGCAACGACGCGCACATCTACGTATTTTGACGTATCTTCACCTACCGTTTGTATTTCGCCACTTTGCAGCACTCGTAATAGTTTGCTTTGCATGGCAAGAGGCAGTTCGCCTATTTCATCTAAAAATAACGTGCCACCATCAGCTAACTGAAATTTACCTTGGCGTGCATTTTGTGCGCCAGTAAAAGCGCCTTTTGCATGACCAAAAAACTCACTTTCGGCAAGGTTCTCAGGAAGTGAAGCACAATTTAAGTGAATAAGCGGTTGATCTTTTCGAGCTGAATTTAAGTGAATATTACGCGCTACCAGCTCTTTCCCTACTCCTGTTTCTCCTAAAATAAGTACGCTAAAGTTAGATGCTGCAACAAGTTTAATTTCGTTTTTGAGCGTTTGCATTAGCGGACTTTGACCAATAATTTCGCCACCGTCCCGTGTTAATGCTTCGCGATTTAGCTCTTGCATTAATGCACTTGATTGCTGTGCATGCTGTTTGTAATGGGCAAGCTCTAAGGCCGTTTTAAAGTGCGCACTACACAGGGTTTGTAATGTGTTGAGTGTATCAGCGCTAATATTATTAAATGCATTAGCATTTAGGCTATCAAATGTGAGTACGCCCAGTAGCGCGTTTTTATCATAAAGAGGTAACCCTAAACACGCATGCACCGGAATATCGCCGGTTTTGGCCAATAGCAGTCCATCATAGGGATCGGGGAGCGGGCAGTCGTGTGCAAATTGTAGCGCGAGTGTGCTTTTGCAAATAGCTTCTAGGCGGGGGTGCTCTACTATTTTAAATCGCCTGCCAAGACTGTCGGGCATTAACCCTTTAATTGCCAGTGGTTTTAATTGTTCACCCTGAAGTACTAATAACGCACTTGCATCACTTGGAATAACCCGTTCAACCGTTGCCAATAATTGCTCAAAGCTATGCTCGTGTAATGTACTTTGTGCGAGCTCTAAAGCGACTTGCGTGAGGTTGAATTGCTGATTCATGTCAAAATGACCCATACGTGTTTTTATGAATTGATTTATAGTAGGTCATAAAGACTCATGTTGTAAAGTGATTTCTCTTAAGTTATTGAACTAAATCGATTAAATTTGTTGGCACAGTATGTGTAATAGCTAAGTAACGTAGTTAGTTACAGAGATCGCCATGAACACACTAATGCTGAATAATTTAAATAGTCAAATACAGTTTAGTTCACTATACGAAACAGTATTAATTGCTGCCAATACTGCATTGGCTCTGAGTTTAGTGTGTATTACGGCAAGTATTTTAATTAGTTACACGTTTGCTGAATACTTTTCTATGGCGGTGCAAGTATCAGCTCATATTGGCACTATTGTTATTGCTGCTATTTTAAAAGTAAGTTACGTACTGCGCTGTATTGCACAACATGGCTTAGGGCAGGAGGTACGATAATGCGCCCTATAAACTTAACTGAACCAATGGCAGCACGCGTTGCTATTCATCAAGTATCTCAATGGCCGTTATGGATGCTAGCTTTTAGACCTTTCTTTTTAGGCGGTGGCTTATTGGCATTTTTGTCAGTGGGGTATTGGCTACTTATTTTAACAGGCTATGCCAGTTGGCATTTATCAATGCCGGCTACGTTATGGCATGCACACGAAATGCTGTTTGGCTTTGCAGGAGTTGTAGCTGTTGGCTTTTTGCTTACCGCAGCACAAACTTGGACTGGCGTACCGAGCATAAGTGGCAAAGCCCTTATGTGGCTTACGTTTATATGGCTTGCAGCGCGCTTAGCCTTTTTTGTGATATTGCCCGATATTGCTCATTTTAATTTATATGGCGTACTTACGTTACAAGTTATTTGGTGGCTAGGCGCTATAGCAGTGCTGGCGAATATGTTATTAAAAGCGAGTAGTAAAAGTAACTATCCATTTTTAGCTATTTTAGCTGTGCTATGTACGCTCAATGCACTGTATTTAATACTCGTTATAAAGCAAAACATGCAGCTTGCACTTGCTGTAGTTGATACTGCAGTGCTGGTAATTACTTTACTAGTTGGCATTGTTGCGGGCCGTGTTTTACCATTTTTTACCGCTAAAGGTCTTGGTTTAAACAAGCAAGTACGTACTCCTAAAATAGATAAAGCGGTGATGTATTTATCTATTGTGGCTATCACTGTATTTTTTATTAATAAGTTATTTTTGAACATTATTAATCCTGCGTTAGTTATTGCAATTGTTGCTGCACTTCACTTAATTAGGGCTGGTTTTTGGTGGGACAGCAAGGTATTGAGAGTACCTTTGTTATGGTCTTTGCATTTTTCGTACCTTACGTTAGGTGTGGGTTTAATGATGGTTGCATTTAGCTTTTATAGTAGTGCAATACAGTTTAAAGATGCGCTGCACCTTATCACTATTGGCACAATAGGTATGATGATTTTAGCAATGATGACGCGTGTATCGCATGGTCATACAGGGCGTACACTTACCATTCCTCATTACATGGCCGTTGCTTTTGCGTTTTTGCTTGTGGCCGCTATTACCCGTTCATTACTCCCATTTATTATTGGGCCTCACCTTGCTTGGCAAATAAGTGCTTTGCTGTGGTTAGTGGCTTTTTTATTATTTTTAATTCACTGCACACCTATATTAACGCGGCGTCGTGTTGATGGGCGTCGTGGTTAGTTCATCCATAGGAAAAAACATATGTTATCTGACAAAACCATTGAGATTGTTAAAAGTACCGTTCCGTTATTAGCAGAGGCGGGTACGGTTGTTACCGATCATTTTTATAAGCGTTTATTTAGCCATAATCCTGAGCTTAAAAATATTTTTAATATGGCGAATCAAGATACAGGTCGTCAGCAATTTGCACTTTTTAATGCATTAGCTGCGTATGCACAAAATATTGATAATTTAGCCGTATTAAAAGAAGCGCTGGCACGTATTAACCATAAACATACCAGCTTGAATATTTTACCTGAGCATTACCCTATTGTAGGTGCGCATTTAATTGGTACGCTAAAAGAGCTTATTCCTGATCAATTTACTCCCGATGTTGAGTACGCATGGCGCGAAGCTTACGGCGTACTTGCCGATATTTGTATTACCGAAGAAGCTGCTTTGTATGAGCACAGTAAAAATAAACACGGTGGTTGGGTGGGCACTCGCCAGTTTGAAATAACCAACAAGCAAGTTGAATCAGAATTAGTAACAAGCTTTACACTTACACCCGTTGATGGCGAAGCTGTTATTACACATAAGCCAGGGCAGTATTTAGGTATTAAAGTTAAGCCAGAGGGCGCTGAATATGAAGAAATTCGCCAGTATTCTATTTCGCAAAAAAGTAACGGTAAAAACTACCGTATTAGTGTTAAAAAAGAGCTACAACCAAAGCCTGGCATGGTGTCTAATCATTTACACTCATTAGAGCAAGGCACTATTGTTGAGTTATACCCACCGGCAGGGGATTTCTTTTTACGTAATAATACAAACCCAGCGGTACTCATTTCAGCTGGTGTTGGGCAAACACCCATGCTAGCTATGCTTGAAACGCTATTAAGTGATAATTATAATCAAGAGGTTATGTATTTACATGCCTGCGAAAATACTCAGCAGCATTCGTTTTCAAAATATTTAAATGAGTTAAGTACAGTTTATAACCGTTTACAAACAATGACGTGGTTTAACCAAGCGACAGAAGGCGCTGACTTTACTGGGTTAATGAACCTAAATGCAGTACAAGCACAGCTACCATTGAGTAATGGCGACTTTTACTTATGTGGTCCTGCCGGTTTTATGGCATTTATAAAAAACCAGTTACTTGAGCTAGGTGTTAAAAACGAGCAGATTCATTATGAAGTGTTTGGTCCGCATCAAGACTTGTAATAACGCTTTAAAATAGAAAAAGGCGTGCAGCGATATGCTGCGCGCCTTTTTATAAACTTTAAAGTGCCCTATAGCTCTTTACAGGTAATACCTTCAAGTACTGTAGTAAGCTCTTTTTTAGGATAGTAAAGTTCGCATTGGTTATTACGTAGTTGCAAAATAAACTTCTCAGATTTTATATTATGCGCCCCCATAATTACTCTGCCATCAGGCCCTTTACTCATTGCGTGATCTATTAGCAACTCACTGCGCTTAGTAAATACCGAATCGGCAAGCGTTACTAATGCGCCTCCCTTAGCTTGTTGAATTGCCTGTTGTAGTGTTGCAACAACGCTAGGGTTAACACTCGTTAATATAGCGGGTTTAGCTGGCTCACTATTTATACTGGTATCTTTTACACCTTGGCATCCGCCTAAAGTGAGTAATGTAGCTAATGGGAGTAATAATTTAGCCATTACCTTTCCTCACTCAGTGTTGGCCACGTTAAGTCCATATTGCGCTGTGTAAATTGCGAAGGTACGTTTAAAGGAGCGATTGATTCACGAGAGCTTGAAAAGTTTGCTGGCTCTGTTTTTGCTACAGTAGCCGTTCTAATTGGACAACTGCCATTTTCGACATGAAATAATGCAGTGGCTAAAACAGCTTCGTTACTATCGCCTAATTGATGATCAAAGTCGTCCTCAATCTCACAGCCTTGCACATCGGCATCAAACTGTGGCGTAGAGGTTGGTGTAAAACCTGCAGCGTATTCACCAAATCCTTTACTATTTACACCACTAAATTGAATAGTGTAATAAGTTGTTGCGCAGTTATGAGTTGGGGTAAAGCCATACGGCTTACCGCAGGTTGTGTCGCCAATTAAAATAACTTCTGCGTCTATACCTTTTAAACCATTGATAAAAGCTTCTGATGCCGAACAGGTACCTGATGTGCTTAATACATAAACCTTCGATAGGTTCAAATCGGGTAGGCTTTCTCCAGTACTAAAAAAAGTAGAGTAATCTATTTCTTCATCAATAAATGGGAAAGGCGAATCAACGGGCTGTTTATCGTTTTGTTGGGTTTGATAATAAAAGCGGTTGTTCACGTTAGCATTACCGGCAACCATATAAGCCAATTGCGCCGATAGCGCTAATAAACCGCCGCCGTTATATCTAAAGTCTATTACAAGCTCATCAATACCATCGGTTTTAAACTTATTTACCGCATCAATAAGCCCTTCTTGGGCAATACTTATATGGCTATTAAATTGCATGTAACCCACGCTTGAGCCATTTGCGGTTGTAATTGTTTTAACGTTTTGAACAGGTGTTTGCTCAATATTGCCAGCGGTTACATTAAATGTTTTCTCAGTTCCGTCGTTACTGCGTACAACAATCGTATGTGAGTCGCCGTTAGTTGGGCTAAATAAACCTTCGTTAAGTGTGTCTACACCCGACTCTGTATTGGTGTTGATGCTAACGCCGTCAACTGAAAGTACGGTATCACCGCGCTGAAAGCCTTTATTGCTAGCTGGAGAATCATCTTCAAGATAAGCAACGCGTAAAATACGATCGGCTGTATCGCCAATAAACGCCCAATTTATTCCGTAACCAGAAGTAACGCCCGATTGTGCTTCTTGAAAGTAATCCTCAGAAGGCTCTGAAAAATGAAAGTTATCTTTTTTTGCACCTGAGTCGGTAAGCTGCTCTGTTTTTAATTGAGCGAAGTAGTCGGCGACTGTAGCAAAGCTTTCAGGGTCGTTATCGGCAATTTCATCATACCAAAGATAGGTTTCATCGCTCCAAGAGCGAAGCCAAAGTTTTTCGTAAAGGGCGGAACCTACTTTATCTGGGTAAGGGTCGTTGTTGTTAAAGGGATCGTTACCTGTGCGGGGTGTTTCGCAAAAGTTTTTTAAATCGTCTGACGGCTCAAATACACCTGCAGTCCATGTTGGACTGCTACTAACAGGTGTTGTAACTACCGGAGCAGCGTCGATACCGCCACCGCCGCCACAACCTGTTAGAGCAAAGCCCGAAAGTGCTGCAAAAATGACAAGCGAGATTTTATTATTTTTAAACATAGTTAAGGGCTTTTTTGTAAATAAGTTGTTTAAAATATTACAACACTCGCTCGTTTATTCAACATTTATAACTTTGATTTATGTAAATGAGTGTTAAAGCCTAGAGCTTGCTCGCACTACTTGTATCTGCAAATGCTTGCTTTTTCCAAGCGTTAAATAATTTTTGCTGTTTATCTGATATTTTTAAACCGTATGTTTTTTGCATGTAAGCGTAGGTATCAGCTATACGTTTTCGTGCATAAACAGGCGGTTCTACTACACGTTGCTTAAAGTTTACTTTTACTTCGCAGCGGCCATATTGTGTTGCGTTTTCGCTAAGCATGCCAAAGCGATAATTAGAGCGATCGGCATTAATTTCCCCGATAGCAGGCGCTAAGTTATTTATATCAGCTTCCATTTTTCTAAATTTAGCACTTACTTTACGGCAGTTTTTACGCCCACCATCTTGCCAACATTGTAACTGGTGACCAAATTCCCAGGCCGGAACAATGTGTTCCCATTCAATACGTAGAGCTCGCACATTTACTTTGCCTGAGCGGGTAAGGGTGTTTCGAGGAATGTAACCACAGTTAGTCGGATCGGGAGTTAGTTTTTTACCTTCTTTTTTAATATCACAGCCGCAGTAAATGCTTTTAGCGTTGTCAGGTAGGGTTTTAATTAGATGTCTTTTAGCGGTTGAAAAGCGGGTGAATTGTTCGGCCGATACCGAAACGCACACACAACAAGCCAATAAGGCCAGAATAAATCGAGTCATATCCATCACAAATGTGAACTACAGGAATGCCTAGTTTAAAGCCCTGAAGATAAAAGATAAAGTTAACTTAAGGCCTGCACTTATATTACTAGGAATATTACTAAAAAGTGTCTAATTAATTTTTTCTTCAAAGTTATTTTACTATTCATTTATTTCTTACTATTTATTGTACTTTAGCTACACAAGATTATAAGTTAAGGAGTATGCTTAAAGCTTACTCAATATGGGGATTTGGATTGCAAATGAAATTTGTTGATTATTATTCAGTACTTGGGATATCCCCTGATGCAGACGATAAAGCGGTTAAAGTAGCTTATAAAAAGTTAGCCAGAAAATATCACCCAGATGTAAGCAAAGAGCCTCAAGCAGAAGATAAATTTAAAGAAATAGCAGAAGCTTACGAAGTCATCCATAATAAAGATGAACGTAAAAAATACGACGAGCTACGTCGCCATCAACAAAATCGTGCTCATCAGCAGCAAACAAATTATCGCGGTAGCGCTGGTTCTACACAAGGTAATTACCAGCAAAGTGATCCTCAAACCGATCAAGAATTTTCTGACTTTATTAATTCAATGTTTGGCGGAGGCGGTGGGTTTGATCGTTCAGGGCAGAGCAGAAGTAACGCTGCTCGCGCGCAAAAAGGACAAGATGTGGAAATAGAGTTCCCAATTTTTCTTGAAGAAACTTTAGTTGATACCGTTAAGCCTGTTGAGTTTATGTTACCGCAGCGAGATAGCAGTGGCCGTGTCTCTGAAATTAAAAAATCACTTAAAGTGAAAATTCCAGCAGGTTCAGTAAATGGCGAGCGAATTCGACTAAAAGGGCAAGGTGGATTAGGGTCTGCGAATGGACAAAATGGCGATTTGTACTTACACATTAGTTTAGTGCCTCACCCACTATTTGATGTTGAAGGTCATAATTTAAATATAGTCGTCCCTCTTGCAGCATGGGAAGCGGCTCTTGGCACAAAAATTAATTTGCCGACATTAACAGGAAAAATTCAACTAACGATTCCGCCTAATAGCCAGTCTGGTCAACGTTTGCGTATTAAAGGTAAGGGATTAATTAGTAAAAAAGGCAAAGGTGACTTATTTGCTGTACTTAAAATTGTTAATCCAACATCTATTGATGAAACCAGTAAAAAGCTTTGGGAAGAATTAGCCGAAAAAGCTCACTTTGATCCCCGCAGCGACTGGAGTAAACCATAATGCAAATTATTGTGACACAAAAAGAAGATTTACTTACCAGTACAGAGCTATGTTTGAGTAGTGATATTAACGAAGCAATTTTATATGAGCTAGTTGAACATAGTATTGCTGTGCCTATTGAGGGAGAGCATGTTGCAGAATGGAAATTTACGGTATCTGCAGTAACCTTAGTCAAAAAAGCGGCCCGTATTCAGCATGACTTCTCGTTAGATTGGTCGGCAATAGCGTTAATTTTACAATTGCTGAATGAGCGTGATGAGTTGATTTTAGAAAACGAAATGTTAAAACGACATTTGAGTCGATTTAACCACTTGGAATAAAATCATTCTAATATCAGTGTTTAGCGTTTGCACACTCTTTAATGAGAGTGCGCTAGCTCCTAAAAATTAATGTGACTATTTTGATTTGTTCTTACTTTTAATTGAGATTAATCGCTTTAGTCGTATATTTTTTATAAGTAGTAATATCCCGCTTAGGCAAAAAAGTACACTGGTTGCTGCAAAACTAATAAGCAGTGGATTATTAAAATCCTCTCGCTCATCGTAATCCATAATATGTAACATCCAAAAAAAGTCGAATATTCGCCATAGTGTGCTGCGAATAGTCACTACTTTTCCGTTACTTGCAGCTAAGTAAAGTGTTGTACTCAACAAGTCGTCAAATTGTACCTGCCAAACATTGGTTTTATATCCTACTTCTCTGGTGCCCTTTTTTAGTAAGGTTGTACTTATTACTTGAGCGTCAATAAGCAAGTGGGCTTTAGCATTAGTAGTAATTTGTATTTTTGTAGGTGCCTCAAAAGGCCTTCCTGTAAGGGCATTAAAGCTTTGCTGTTCGGTATTACTAATAACGGTAATAATTGGTGTAGTTAAAAAAGCTTCAAATAATATTTGTGTTGGGTTAGCGACTTGCGACGTAATATTATCAAGTGATGTTGGATAATCGGCTTGTGTAAATGACTTACTAAGGGCTTTTGTTGCTAGATGTTTGCCGTGTACTTTATCAAGTGGAATTGCGCTCATAACTAAGCCACCTAGCAACCATGCTAAAATTTGTAGTGCTAATAAATAACCTAACCATTTATGAAACTTGCGCGCATGTTTAAATGTTTTTTTATTCATTTTTATAGTCTTATTATTTTTAGTGGTTAGTATATTACACTCATGGAATAAGTTACTGCGGCATTTTGTCGCAGTTTAAACTATAGCTTACTGTAATCATTTAGAAATTAAAGAGATTACATTTAAGTAACTAACATGATTTATTTGTTTAACTAAGCGGATTTTTTTGATAGTAAACGAGTTTTAAGTGCTGATAAATCCTTAAAAGCAGCTAAATATCCATATAAAGTGGTTAATTGAGCGTAGTTGATTTGGTATAACAGTAAAACTGCGTTAAAGTTTGCAATGAAATTATTAGAGGATAAATACGAAACAATGTCGGAAATTCAATTTTTAAATGTAGATCTTGAGCTTGAATCAAAGCAAGATATTAGTTTGCTAGTGGCAGATTTGAAGAAAGTCGCTACGATTTTACATTATGACAAAGACGAATACCGTCAATTAGCGCGTATTGAAGCTACAGGTGAGGTTAGCACACCTGATAAAGCAATAAACCATATATGTGAGCTTATTGAATCGTGTTCGCGTAACGCGCTAAAGCAATGGTTAGGTTGTTCACGTAGAACGTTTGATATTGGCTTTGAATCAGGCACATCTCCTAAGTGCTTTAACCAAGCCTTAGATGCAGATACATTATTACGTATATCTGCGATTGGTGCGGGTATGGAAATTACAATTTACCCAATCGAAAAGTAACTATCTTCGCTCTACGACTGCTGCGGTCATTTTTGATACGCAGCACAGCTCATTGCGGCTATTTGTAATTTTTATTTCCCATACTGAACTACGTTTGCCAATATGAAATGCTCTTGCCGTGGCAGTTAAAGTACCGTTGCGAGATGCTTTTAAATGGCTTGCGCTAATTTCCTGCCCTACACAGTAAAATTTTGTGAAATCGACAACAAAGTTAGCAGCATAACTCGCTACTGTTTCGGCAAGTACAACATTAGCACCACCGTGAACCATTCCCATTGGGTTATGATGCTCAGGTATGGCAGGCATAGTTGCAACTAAGTAATCATCACCAATTTCTGTGATTTCTATCCCCATAGTTTTCATCAGCGTACCTTGACCATTTATACCTTCATCTAGCTGTTTGCAAAACTCTAAAGTAATAGGTTGATACCAAATACTCATAACGACTCCTTTGCCTTTTTAATCATTTATAAACTTAGCTTTAGTTATATCCCTAAAATGTACACAAGTGAAATTACTTTGGCTATTTTAAGACATAATTTAAATTTGCGATTTTTATTTAACTGTATATACTCACAGTTAAATGTACTGTATGGAAAACCAGTTGTATGCGACCATTAACGAACCGCCAAGCTCAAATACTCGAACTAATTAAAGTTTTTATTAAAGACACTGGTATGCCTCCTACACGTGCTGAAATAGCGCAAACACTAGGTTTTAAAAGTGCCAATGCTGCTGAAGAACATTTAAAAGCACTTGCTAAAAAAGGCGCAATTAAAATGAAACCAGGTGCAAGCCGTGGTATTCAATTAATTGAAGAAGAAGAGCCTGAACAATTAGGTTTACCACTTATAGGGCGTGTTGCTGCTGGTTCACCTATTTTGGCGCAAGAGCACGTTGAAAGTCACTGTAAAATCGATCCTTTAATGTTTAAACCAGCCGCCGATTTTTTACTACGCGTTAACGGTATGAGCATGAAGGATATTGGTATTATGGATGGCGATTTACTTGCTGTGCATCGTACTCAAACCGCTGAAAACGGGCAAGTTGTTGTTGCCCGCGTAGATGAAGACGTAACTGTAAAACGTCTTGAGAAAGCGGGTCGTAAAGTATTACTTCATGCTGAAAACGACGATTTTGAATCTATTGAAGTAGATCTTGAGAATGAGTCTTTTAATATTGAAGGCTTAGCCGTTGGCGTTATAAGAAACGCTGATTGGATGTGACTTTAAAAATAGCTTTTAAACAAGCAGTTTTATAAATGCGTACTAATTAGTACGCATTTTCTGTTTTTAATTATGCGAAAAACAGCTAACTGATTATTTAGACTGTAAACTTTTTTCACTCATGCTTTTCTCCTTCCTTATGTGTTACACCCCTTTGTTTTGCTCGCTTTTTGAATGTTAAATAGTCGATATGCTTGCAGATACTTGATTGATTTTTAAATATTACTCGGTTGTTTTTTATACTAAAGCTTGCTTGTTGCTCATTTTTTAGCTAATCATTAGTGTGCTGAACTAACAATAACTCACAGCTTTTCAGTTTTGAGAACACACAATATACAAACTCTTTGTTGGGGCAGCGATACCAGTCAAAAAAACAAGATTGGTTAAATAATAAAAATAACGAATTGGCGTTTAAGCCGTATGCCTCTTCGCTTTGCACTCGCAATAGCATCAAAGGAGCCGTCACATGGGTAAACTGACCTCTACCTTGTGGCTTATATTATGTGTTTTTTCGCACCCAGTTTTGGCTAATAGCCAATACAATATGCGCAAAGGCGTAACCGATATAAGCAATAATGTATATCAGCTGCACATGACCATATTTATAATATGTTGTGTGATTGGGGTGATAGTGTTCGCAATTATGTTTTGGGCACTTATTCATCACCGTAAATCTAAAGGGGCTATACCTGCCCAATTTCACGAAAGCACTAAAGTAGAAATACTTTGGACAGCTATTCCATTCGTTATTTTAATTGCTATGGCAGTACCAGCCACTAAAACCCTAATTGCAATGGAAGATGCCAGCAAAGCTGATCTCACTATTAAAATCACAGGTTCGCAATGGAAATGGCACTATGAATATATGGGCGAAGACGTCGCATTTTATTCTATTTTATCCACCCCTCAAGACGAAATAGCGAATCTTGCAGATAAAAATCCTAACTACTTACTTGAGGTTGATAAACCTCTTGTACTGCCAATAAATCAAAAAGTACGTTTTTTAATGACCTCTGATGATGTTATTCACTCATGGTGGGTACCTGATTTTGCTGTGAAAAAAGACGCTAACCCGGGATTTATAAACGAAACATGGACCAATATTAACGAGGAAGGTATTTACCGAGGTCAATGTGCCGAGCTTTGCGGTAAAGATCATGGCTTTATGCCCGTAGTGGTTGAAGCTAAATCTGAAGCTGACTTTAAAGTATGGCTAGCCGATGCAAAGCAGGCGAAACAAAAAGCAGCATTAGCAGATGCCGCATTACTTGATAAAACCCTCCCAAAAGAAGAGTTAATGACTTTAGGCGAGCAAGTGTATATGGCCAGCTGCGCGGCGTGTCATCAGCCTACTGGCATGGGATTGCCGGGTGTTTTTCCTGCGCTTAAAGGCAGCCCGATAGTGCTTGGCGATATAAAAGATCACATTGATGTAGTTATCCATGGACGACCAGGTACGGCAATGCAAGCGTTTGCCAAGCAGTTATCTATAAAGCAATTAGCAGCTGTTATTACTTATAAACGTAATGCGTGGGGTAACGATACGGGTGATGTTATTCAGCCGAGTCAAATACAGGCAGCAATTGATGCCAAAGTGGAGGCGAACTAATGAGTAGCATAGTAGAACAACCTAACGCCAATGAAGCTGACCATGCTCATCATCCTGCAAAAGGCTTTAAACGCTGGCTTTATACAACTAACCATAAAGATATTGGTAGTTTATATTTAATTTTTTCGCTGACCATGTTTTTAATTGGCGGCGCAATGGCCATGGTGATCAGGGCTGAATTATTTCAACCTGGTTTACAGTTGGTCGATCCTCACTTTTTTAATCAAATGACCACAGTGCATGGCTTGATTATGGTGTTTGGTGCGGTTATGCCGGCCTTTACAGGCCTTGCTAATTGGATGATCCCTTTAATGATTGGCGCGCCAGATATGGCATTACCAAGAATGAATAACTGGAGCTTTTGGATTTTACCGTTTGCATTTTTAATCTTACTTGCATCGTTATTTATGCCTGGTGGGGGACCTGCATTTGGTTGGACTTTTTACGCACCGCTCTCTACAACCTATAGTAACGATAACACTGCAATGTTTGTATTTGCCGTACATATTATGGGGATTAGCTCAATAATGGGTGCAATCAATGTGATTGTAACCATAGTGAACCTACGTGCCCCCGGCATGACATGGATGAAGTTGCCCTTATTTGTATGGACGTGGTTAATTACTGCCTTTTTATTAATAGCGGTAATGCCAGTGCTTGCAGGGGCTGTCACTATGGTGCTTACCGATAAGTACTTTGCTACCAGCTTTTTTGATGCTGCAGGTGGCGGCGACCCGGTGATGTTTCAGCATATTTTTTGGTTTTTTGGTCACCCTGAAGTATACATAATGATTCTTCCTGCCTTTGGCATTATATCGACCATAGTGCCCACTTTTTCTCGTAAAAGACTTTTTGGTTATGCCTCAATGGTGTACGCCACATCCTCAATTGCGCTACTTAGCTTTATTGTATGGGCGCACCATATGTTTACCACTGGAATGCCGGTTGCTGGCGAGTTGTTTTTTATGTACGCGACCATGCTTATATCGGTGCCCACAGGGGTAAAAGTATTTAACTGGGTTGCCACAATGTGGAAAGGATCAATTACCTTTGAAGTGCCGATGCTTTTTAGTATTGCGTTTATTGTGTTGTTTACCATAGGTGGTTTTTCAGGGTTGATGCTAGCAATTACACCTGCTGATTTTCAGTACCACGATACTTACTTTGTGGTGGCACATTTTCATTATGTTTTAGTTACAGGGGCTGTATTTTCGATAATGGCGGGTGCTTATTATTGGCTGCCCAAGTGGACGGGCAACATGTTTAATATCACGTTAGCTAAATGGCATTTTTGGCTATCGCTGGTGAGCGTTAATG
Source organism: Pseudoalteromonas sp. SWN166 (assembly GCF_015864485.1). Classification (NCBI taxonomy): domain Bacteria; kingdom Pseudomonadati; phylum Pseudomonadota; class Gammaproteobacteria; order Alteromonadales; family Pseudoalteromonadaceae; genus Pseudoalteromonas; species Pseudoalteromonas sp. SWN166. The sequence goes on along the minus strand of NZ_JADYXB010000021.1, from coordinate 45,506 downwards.
TTCTGTTTTTTCCTATGCACTTTGTAGGGCTTGCTGGTATGCCGCGTCGAATTCCCGATTACGCCCTGCAATTTGCCGACTTTAACGCAATTATAAGTATAGGCGGTTTTGCCTTTGGTTTATCGCAACTACTGTTTGTTGCTGTAGTAATTAAATGTGCACGTGGTGGCGATAAAGTGCCTGCAAAAGTATGGGATGGCGCAGAAGGCCTTGAGTGGGAAGTTGACTCTCCAGCGCCATATCATACTTTTTCTACGCCGCCGGTTATTAAGTAATGACACACGCACCGTTACTTAAGCGCTTGGTTCTTATTTGTATAGGTATGTTTGCCTTTGCGTTTGCCTTAGTGCCTTTGTACGACGTGTTTTGCGACGTAACAGGGCTCAATGGTAAACCGTCACTTGAGCAAGCAGAGCGAAGTACGCAAATAGTGCAAGACCGCGAAATAGGCGTGAGTTTTACAACTCATGCACAAGCTGGTGCGCCGTTTGTAGTTAAATCAAAAGAGTACAGCGTTACTGTTAAACCCGGTGCCATGCGTGAGGTGATGTTTAGTGCTAAAAATAGTAGTGACCTCGACAAAGTAATGCAAGCGGTGCCGTCTGTATCTCCAGGTAAAGCGGCTAAGTATTTACACAAAATAGCCTGTTTTTGTTTTGATCAGCAACCTCTAAAAGCAGGAGAAGAGCTTGAATTTAAATTACTGTTTTATGTTGATACCGCATTACCAAGCGATATTGAAGAGTTGACGCTGTCGTACACCGTATTTGATATTAGTGAGCAGCTAGTTGCGAGTAATAACTAGCCTGCATCTCTAGTGTAAAACTAGGAGTAAATAACATGAATCAAAAATATGAAAACTATTACGTACCAGAGCAAAGTCCTTGGCCTATTGTAGGGGCTATAGCATTATTTTTTATTGCTGTAGGCGCTGCATTAACTGTTATGAACGTAGGAAAAGAAGGCGGCAGTGGCGTTTATTTACTGTACGTTGGCATAGCTGTACTTTTGTATATGCTTTATAGCTGGTTTAAAAATGTCATCAGCGAGTCTGATCAAGGGTTGTACTCAGCACAAATGGATCGATCATTTAGGCAAGGGATGAGCTGGTTTATTTTTTCTGAAGTGATGTTTTTTATGGCCTTTTTTGGTGCATTATTTTATGCGCGAGTCCTATCGGTCCCATGGTTAGGTGGCGCGGGTAATAATGCAATGACCAACGAAGTACTTTGGCCTACGTTTGAAGCTGTTTGGCCTCTCGTATCTACTCCTAGCGGTGATACAACCCAAGCAATGGGTTGGCAAGGTCTGCCGCTTATAAATACCTTAATACTGCTTACCTCCTCAGTTACCTTACATTTTGCTCATGTAGCAATGGAAAACAATAAGCGCACGCCACTTAAAGTGTTTTTGGGCGCCACTATTTTATTAGGTGTTTGCTTTTTAGGGCTGCAAGTTGAGGAATACATACATGCATATAATGACCTCAACCTAACGCTTGATGCAGGTGTTTACGGTAATACGTTCTTTTTATTGACTGGTTTTCATGGCATGCATGTAACGCTAGGAACCGTACTTTTATTTGTAATATTTTTACGGATATTAAAAGGGCACTTTACTAAAGATAAGCATTTTGCTTTTCAAGCAGCTGCTTGGTATTGGCATTTTGTTGATGTTGTTTGGTTGTGTTTATTTATATTTGTATATGTGCTGTAGCGTTTATTGGCGAGCTATTCGCTGTAATAAAACCAAGTTTAAGCGCTGCAATAACAAAAATTAAAACAACGACCGAAAACAATACGCGACGACCTAAAAAGTGAGACATAGGTCGTCCCCCAGTTTTCCCTGACACCATAATAAACAATGCTCTAAATAAGTTAAAAAGTATAAATAGTAATAACAGTACGATAATAATTTTAATAATCACTGGGTTGAACCTTATGCAGTTAGTTTTATGGCACAAACAAAAGCTTAGCTCAATAATCACACTTTGTATGGTTGTGGTTGTTGTACTTGTGTGTGTGCGATTAGGATTTTGGCAGCTGGAGCGGGGTGAGCAAAAGCAGCAGCAACTAAACGTTATTGCTAAGCAACAGACTCGTGGTGTGATGAGCTGGTCTCAATTACTTAACCTTCCTGATAGCTGGAACAAAACAGGTGTATTGGTTGAGTTAAAAGGGCGGTTTGTACAAAACCAATATTGGCTTTTAGATAATCAAGTTTATAACGGACAAGTAGGTTACGACTTACTTGCTTTACTAAAGCCTGACAGCGAAGAAAAAGTGATTTTAGTTAATTTAGGATGGGTAAAAGCGCCTATAGCTAGAGATACACTGCCAAAGGTTATTCTGCCTACAGGTATTTTTATTCTTAAAGCGCAAATAAAAGAAAATAACTTAAGTAGCTTTACGCTTGAAGATAAAACGACAAATAACGACTTACCTACAAGAATCCAATCTATCGATTTGAATATGCTGAGCACTCAAAGCCAGCAATCACTAATTAATTTTATGGCTTACAGACAAGGTACTGGTGATGAGATTGCAACACCTCATTATGAGGCCGTTGTTATGAGCCCTCAAAAGCATAATGCCTACGCCGTGCAATGGTTTTTAATTGCTGTTGCATGCGCTGTTGTAGCTATTTTTGCGAGTAAAAAAAGGACACCTAATGAAAAATAATCCCCTTTTATTGTTTGTGGGTTGCTGCGCTATCCCATTAGTTTTGGCATATGGCGCATTAAAGTTCGATTGGTTACCTACTGCAATTACTAACAATGGCGAGTTTTTAAGCCAAGAAATAAAATTTGAAAATTGGCCGCAAAATAATCCAAAACAATGGACTATCGCACTTAATTATTCAAACGAATGTAACACCCCATGCAGCGAACAGCTCAATGCACTTAATAACTTATATGTGGCACTCGGTAAAAACCAAGGAAAAGTGGATATGGCTGTAATGGGAAGCCCCGACAATAAAAATCTACCATGGAAAATTATTACCGAGCAACAGAGTTTAAATCCTGCAAGTTTGTATTTAATTGATCATATGGGGTTAGTGGTACTTGAATATCCCTTTAAAGTCGAGCCACAAGAAAATCGTTTAGTGCAAAAAGGGTTATTAAAAGATCTAAAAAAACTACTCAATTATTCTCGTTCTAGCTAATTGATCAGCTTATTTAAGTTGGAGTGTTTAATGTATAAAAATTATAAAAACTTAGTATTAATAACAGGATTACTCGCTTTAATTGTTGTGGCTTTAGGTGCTTACACCCGCTTAAGTGACGCAGGTTTAGGATGCCCCGATTGGCCAGGCTGTTATGGCTTTTTAACGGTTCCTAAGCATGAGGCCGACATAGCCTTAGCAACTCAAAGCTACCCCGATATGATGTTCGAAACCGCAAAAGCGTGGAAAGAAATGATTCATCGCTATTTTGCAGGTGCTTTAGGGTTACTTATTTTAGGTTTATTTGTGTTGGCTTTTTTAAAACGCCAATATCCAACTACACCAGTTAAATTGCCTTTAGCTTTGCTCTTACTTGTGGTGTTTCAGGCAGCGCTTGGTATGTGGACTGTAACCATGAACCTGCAGCCGCTTATTGTAATGGGCCACTTATTGGGTGGCTTTAGTATTTTGTCACTTATAACGCTTTTATATTTGCGACTAACTGCCAAGCCAATAATGGGTGGAGATAGCGGCGCAAAGCGTTATTTTGTTTTGAGTTTAATTGCGCTTAGTGTGTTGGTTATTCAAATAGCGCTTGGCGGTTGGCTTGCTGCAAATTACGCAGCTCCGCATTGTAGTGGTTTACCATTGTGTGATTACGCACAACCGTTTTCATTAAGTAGCGTATTTCAATTACCGCTTGAGCACAGTAATTATGAGTATGGTGTGTTATCGCAGCAAGCACGCATGTCTATTCATTTATTACATCGTATTTGGGCACTGGTTACTTGCATTGTTCTGGCATTAATTATGTGGAAAATATACAGCAAAGCTTACTCTCAAAAAATTAAAAACTGCGTTGTGAGCGTATTACTAGTCTTACTTTGCCAAATTAGCTTGGGAGTTATTTTAGTACATTGGCACATTCCGTTGGGAGTTGCACTGGCACATAACTTGATGGCTGCCATACTGTTATTAAGCATGGTTAGGTTGTGTTATTACCTAAAATCACGCACATAAAGGGGAAATATTATGGCACTTATAATCGATAAAAAAACAATGCTACCCGTTAATACTCAACCGCTAACTTCGCGCGCGTATAATTTACTACAAGACTACTTAGCAATTAGTAAATTTAAAGTAGTCGCTATGCTGGTACTAACTGCTTGGGTTGGGTTAGCACTTGCTCCCGATGTAGGGCGTGGCATGACTGTACAGTTTATTAGCTTGTTAGGTATAGGGCTACTTTCTGCAGCAGCAGCGGTTATTAATCATGTGGTTGATAGCGAGATAGACTCAAAAATGGCACGAACTCGTCATCGCCCTGTAGCTAAAGGGCGTTTAAGTAAAACACATGCGCTTAGTTTTGCAGCTGTTATTGGGGTTGCTGGTTTTATTATGCTGATGGTGTGGGCTAATACCTTAACCGCTATATTAACGTTATTTGCATTGGTAGGTTATGCATTTGTTTATACATCATTTTTAAAGCGTGCAACGCCGCAAAATATTGTTATTGGTGGATTGGCTGGCGCAATGCCTCCATTATTAGGCTGGGTGTCAGAAACAAACCAAATGGCTGCGGCTCCCTGGTTACTCGTAATGATAATATTTACTTGGACTCCACCACACTTTTGGGCGCTTGCAATCGCTCGAAAAAGTGATTACGAACGCGCTAAAATACCTATGTTGCCAGTAACGCACGGCATCGATTTTTGTAAAACGTGCGTTGTTGCTTATTCTGTTTTACTCGCTGTTGTTTGTGTATTGCCTTATTTAATTGATATGTCTGGATTAATATATTTAATAGGTGCGTGTGTATTAAATGCAGTATTTATATATAAGGCGGTTAAATTAAAAATTGCTGGAGATGATGAGACTGCAATGGACTTATTTCGTTTTTCGATTATTCATTTAATGGTACTCTTTGTAATCTTATTTATAGATAAATGGCTCCCTTTATGAAGCAGTTATGGCTTGGATTAATTGTTGTTTTAGCTTTGTTTTTATCAGCATGTTCAAATGAAAATAGCCCACCAGATGTAGATGCATTAGTTTACGAAAATGCAAAACCACTGTCTGATTTTACGCTAAACGATCAGCGCGGCGAATTGGTGACTAAGCAACAATTTTTAGGGCTGTGGAATTTAGTATTTTTAGGCTATACAAGCTGCCCTGATATTTGCCCGTTAACGTTGGCTAAGCTTAATGCCGTTTATAAAAACTTACAGGCAGATTATCCGTTGCAAGTTTGGTTTTTATCGGTTGATCCAAAACGCGATACGCCAGCTAAGCGAAAGCAATATATAGATTATTTTAACCCTGACTTTTTAGCTGTATCGGGAGAGCATAAACACCTTTTTCCTGTTGTTAGGGAGCTTGGTTTAATTTATGCGATTAGTGACTCTGAAGAATCAGAGTATGCGGTCGATCATAGTGCATCCGTTGCATTAGTTGATCAAAATGGAGCCGTAAGAGCTATTTTTAAACCTGAATTTAAACAAGGTAGTGTGCCATTAATTAATGCGACTACTTTAACTGAAGAGTTTAAAAAAATAGCCGATTACTACAAAAACTAGTTTTTTGCTTTTTACCAATTTTAAAGGAGCTTTAGGCTCCTAGATTCAAATTGTAAGTGCATAACTTTTTTTGGCTAGATTAAGTGGTCAGTTGCTCATAAGCTAACTGCTTTTTCTCCGGCAAGAGATTTTACAATGAGACATTACAAACAACTGACCTATGCGCAAAGATGCCAGATCGCCATTCTAAAGAAAAGCGGTTTTACGCAACAAAGTATTGCTGAGCTAACTAATTTATCGCAATCTACGATTTCAAGAGAGCTTTCTAGAAATACAGGTAAGCGAGGTTACAGACACAAACAAGCTCATGAGCGGGCTTTGTTTCGCCGAAGAAGTGTAAGAAAACCGCTTAAGATGACACCTGAAATGATGGCTTTAATTACCCAGAAGCTTAATGAGAAGTGGAGTCCTGAACAAATAACGGGATGGTTGCGTAAAAAAAGTGAACGGTCTGTCAGCCATGAATGCATTTATCTGTATATCTGGGAAGATAAAAAAGCAGGTGGTGAGTTATACCTACATCTGCGCCGACACGGCAAGAAATATCACAAGCGCAGTCATGGTAAAACAAACCGAGGGCAAATAAAAAATCGCGTTAGCATTGAAGAACGTCCACAAATAGTTGATGAGAAAGGTCGTATCGGAGATTGGGAAATAGATACCGTCATAGGTAAAGGTCATCGAGGCGCCCTTGTTACCATTGTAGAGCGGGTCACCCAATTCACTGTATCAACTCAGGTGGCAGGCAAAACAGCACAAGCCGTCACTGCGGCGACGATAGAACTATTAAGGCCATATAGGTCAGCGCTTCATAGCATCACGGCTGACAATGGAAAAGAGTTCGCTTATCACGAGCAAATCACAGAGGCTTTAAGTGTTCCTGTTTATTTTGCTCACCCTTATCACTCATGGGAGCGCGGATTGAATGAAAACACGAATGGATTACTACGCCAGTATTGGCCGAAGAGCACAGATTTTGAGGCGGTAACACCAGCGCAAGTTATACCAGTACTTGAGCAACTTAATAATCGTCCGAGGAAGACACTTGGATTTGAAACGCCTGCAAAATTGATGCAGGATCACTTGGCGGCTAAAGCCGCCTAAACGTTATGCACTTCATATTTGAATCCGCGGCTCCTTTTTTATGGTTTTTAGAGTAGTTAATAAAATAACCTAGTGGCTTTTAAGTTAGGTCGTTAAGCTTTAGGTGATTGGATCACCCAAGGCTGCGAAAACCAAAAATAATCACCAGGGCTAGAAATAGAAGGGGCCGTACAATTAAAACGAGATCGCCCTTTATTAAGCACCTTTGGTGAGGTTATTTCGACTGTATTTTTATTTACCCATTTTAAATCTGCTTGGCCTACGCTTGATACGTAACAGGCAAATTGGCTTTTATGAAAATCACCCATTTTAAATTCAATTGTGAGCGTGGGTGGGTTTTGTTGTGTAACGCTATCTTGATAAGTTAAATTGGTGATATTAAATGCGCGTGAGTTAAGCTTAGTAATAAGAGTGTCTAGTTTGCTGTAAAAGCCTGATGCAGGAAAGCGCGGTAAGCGACTAAAATTAGAATCTTTATTTACAGCCCCTGAGTGCTGACCAATCCCCACAAAACCAAGCTCTGTTACAAGTGCTTGCAACTCATTGTTAAACTCACCATACGGATATGCTAAGTATTTATAATCATGGCCTATTTCTTCTTTTATACGCTTTTGAGAGCTAAGGATATCCTGCTTAATACGTGATTGCCATTGTGAATCGGTTTCGTTTTCAAGCTTAAGGTGTAAGTAATCATGTTGTCCGCTATGATTGGCTATTATTGCCCCTTTTTTAGATAATTCTTTGAGCTTATCCCACCCCATTACGTAACTCATGCCTTCGTCTATTAATTTAGGATTTACAAAGATAGTGTACGGGTAGCCAAACTTTTCTAAAATAGGTGCAGCTTGTTCATAGTTATTGTTATAACCATCATCAAAGGTAATGGCGACTGTTTTATCAGGTAAGGTTTCACCTTTCTGAAGGGCGCTTATTAGCTCATTTAGAGGAATGACGTTAAAGTTATGCTCTTTTAAATAGCTTAAATGTTTAGTAAATGTATTTGCGCTAACGCTCGTTACAGCGGGTAGGGTTTCACTAACATGATGATACTGTAAAATAACGGCTGCTTGAGCGCGTATAGATATACTAAAGAGGATAAATAATACTAAATGAAACAATTTTTTATACATAATAAGGCACACCATAAAAGCTTGCTGTTGTTAGCGGGTCCGATGATACTATCAAATATCACAGTGCCGTTGTTAGGAATTGTTGATACCGCTGTAATTGGGCACTTAGGAAGCGCTCATTACTTGGCGGGTATTGCCCTTGGCTCTGCAGTTATTTCTATTTTGTTTTGGCTTGCTGGTTTTTTAAGAATGAGCACCACGGGACTCGTGGCACAAGCATACGGAAAAAACGATTTAACCCAACTTGCCGCTTTACTTAAACGAAGCCTATTGCTGGCAAGCGCAGTGGCTGTGCTATTAATTGTATTATCCCCATTAATAAAACACGCAATTGCTTACCTCTCCGCTGCTAACAGCGACGTACTTACCCAAGCGTATCAGTATTTTAGCATTCGTATTTTTAGTCTTCCAGCAGCATTGTGTAATTTAGTGTTATTGGGTTGGATGCTTGGTGTGCATTATGGTCGAGGTCCATTTTATTTATTACTCGTCACTAATATCGTTAATATAGTACTCGATATTTATTTTGTTGTTTATTTAGATTGGGCCGTTGCAGGCGCTGCGTGGGCTTCACTGATTGCTGATTATACAGCGTTAGTATTTGCACTTTTTTTAGTGGTTAAACTAGCTAAAAAACAAGGTATTGAGCTAAATGCACCGAATTGGTTGAGTATTAGCAAAATGACTGAATTATTGAGTTTGAATAGAGATATATTTATTCGCTCTTTAATACTGCAATTATGCTTTAGTTTTATGACATTTTACGCAGCGCGTATAGGCGAAACTACACTCGCCGCTAATGCTGTTTTACTTAACTTTTTAATGTTGGTGAGCTTTGCTCTTGATGGCGTTGCTTACGCGTCTGAGGCAAAAGTAGGGCAAGCTAAAGGCCAAGGAAGCGTTAAAAATATAGAGCTTTGGGTTAAAATAAGCGTATTTTGGGGTATGCTTTTTGGCGTGCTATATAGCGCTTTTTTTGCATTGTTTGGCAGCGGTATAATCAAGCTTTTAACTAATGTGCCAGAGATTATTCAAGAGGCAACACACTATTTATCGTGGCTAATAGCATTGCCAATTTTAGCCATGAGCTGCTTTTTGTTTGATGGTGTTTTTGTAGGGCTTACGCGAGCAAAGGACATGCGTAATAGCATGATACTTTCAGCTGGAGTGGGGTTTTTTGGTGTGTTTTGGGTGTTTATAGACTTGCAAAATAACGGGTTATGGCTGGCTATGAGCTGTTTTATGTTAATGCGCGGGGTTACATTAATAATTAAATATCACCACTTAAAAATAAATAATCAGCTACTGGATTAAACTAATACTAATCTGCTTATATATGGGGTCTATTTAACGATAAGAAAATTGTGCTAGAACTAGGCAAAAATTTTTGTATCTAGTTGTTCTAAATAAAAAATTTTTAACAACGTTATAGAGTGATTTAATTCGATAAATTGCCCAAATATATATGGAGGTTGGTATAAATAAATGGTTTATTTCCAGAGGTCGGGATCGTGATGTTTAGGGCCCATATCTTTCAAAACTTGTGAAAAACGATTAGCAAAAATACCGCAGTAGCCCCATCCGGCAAAAAATAATGCGGGGACTAAAATTATAACGCCAATTATTTGTAAGCTGTAGTGGGTGTAATACCCAATAGATATGAATATCACGGCTAGCACAAACAGTGCTAAGCCGCGAAAAAAGCGCTTTAAGCTCAGCTTAGGGTTGCTCCCTAAGCGATAAATAAGCTGCTTTAACATTTATAAGGCCTAATAGTAAGAGTGATCGCCCGCTTCGTGCTCTGTAATATCAGCAACACCGGTGATTTCTTCAAACTTAGCTATCATTTCTTTTTCAATGCCTTCTTTTAGCGTTACATCGATCATAGAACAACCGTTACAACCACCACCAAACTGAAGTATCGCTATACCTGCAGCTGTAATTTCAACAAGGCTTACTTGACCACCGTGGTTAGCAAGTTGTGGATTTACTTCGGTTTCTAGCATGTGCTGTACACGCTCGTTTAACGATGCATCATCGCCTATTTTACGTGCTTTAGCATTAGGTGCTTTTAGCGTTAACTGAGTACCCATTTTGTCGGTAACAAAATCGATTTCAGCTTCTTCTAAAAATGGAGCACTTTCTGCATCTACAACGGCATCAAAACCGTTAAAGTTTAGGCGAATGTCGCTCGCTTCTACAGCATCTTCTGGACAATAAGACACACCACATTCCGCTTGTGATGAACCAGGGTTTACAACAAACACACGAATATTGGTTTGTTGTGATTGATCTGCTAATAGTTTAGCAAAATGCGCTTGCGCTGTTTCGGAAATAGAAATCATAAAACCATCTATACTTGACTAAATTACTCGGATACTGCGTATCATACTCCGCTCATCGTGTTGCGGCTAGTGTTGAGCGTAAAAAGTTGGCATCTATTTTAAGCAATGGTAGCGTGCAAACAACGAACATTTTTTGAGTGATTTATATGCGTTTGGTATTAACATTAATGGTGGTGTTGCTTAGCTTTTCAAGTGTAGCAAAGCCACTTTCGTATTATTTTGAACAAGATGTAACATTTGACCCCACTATTCCAACACCTGAGCAAGTGCTTGGCTACGAAGTAGGAGAGTGGCATGTAAGGCATGATCAGCTCGTACGGTATATGGAAATATTGGCTGATAAAAGCGATCGTATAAATTTTGAAGTAATTGGTCGCACGCATGAACAGCGCCCGCTTGTAATGCTAACGATTACTGCACCGCAAAAGCTTAAAAATATAGAGCAAATTCGAGAGTCTCATTTAGCTCGATTAAGTAACAATAATGGCACTAAAACTGACTCTGCAAAACAGCCTGCAGTTGTATGGATGGGATACAGTGTGCATGGTAATGAATCATCAGGTAGTAACTCATCGTTGCTGGTGGCGTATTACTTAGCCGCGGCACAAGGTGCTGAAATAGACGAGTTATTAAATAACACGGTTATTTTACTCGACCCTTCACTTAATCCAGATGGGCTTGCTCGTTTTGCTAATTGGGCGAACAGTAATCGGGGCATGAACTTATCAAGCGATCCTAAAACGCGTGAACATGTTGAAAATTGGCCAAGTAGCCGTACTAACCATTACTGGTTTGATTTAAATCGCGACTGGTTATTGCTGCAGCACCCAGAATCGCGTGCGCGTATTGCCAAATTTCATCAGTGGAAACCTAATGTTTTAACCGATTTTCATGAAATGGGACCTAACAGCAGTTACTTTTTTCAACCTGGTATTGCGAGTCGTAAGCACCCAATAACACCAGATGAAAATGTAACATTAACTAAAGCGATTGCTAACTATCATGCAAAAACATTAGATGAAAACAACGCCCTTTATTTTACCGAAGAAAGCTTTGACGACTTTTATTACGGTAAAGGTTCAACTTACCCAGATGTAAATGGTGGAGTCGGAATTTTATTTGAACAAGCAAGCTCTCGCGGGCATGTGCAAGAAACCATAAACGGTACACTGACTTTTCCTTTTACTATTAAAAACCAGTTATTAACGAGCTTATCAACCTTTAAAGCAGCTGTTGATAATCGAACTGCGTTACTAGACTACCAAGCTAAGTTTTATAATCAGGCGGCTGATTTAGCCAGTGATGAAAACTTTGAAGGTTATGTTGTTGAGGGCGAAAAAGATAACTCGCGTATTAAATACTTTTTAGAGTTATTAAAGCAACATCAAATAGATGCATTCCCACTGACTAAATCACTTAAAGCGAATGGTAAAAGCTTTACAACTAATAGCTATTTTGTGCCCTTAGCACAACCGCAATATCGTTTGGTAAAAGCTATTTTTAGCGAACAAAAAAACTTTGCTGACAATACTTTTTATGACGTATCTGGCTGGACTTTAGCACATGCATTTAATCTACCTTTTGCCAAAGTAAAAAGCAGCTGGGGTTTAGAGGTAGCTAGTACACCATGGCAAAAAGCAGTTAAACCTTCTTTTGCTAAACTTGAGCAAGGTTATGCTTTTGGTTTTTCGTGGGATGACTACCTAGCACCTAAAATGTTAAACAGCCTTTTAAAGCAAGGTGTTAAAGCGCGGGTAGCGTTAAGCCCATTAACAGCTAAAACAAACTCCGGCGAAGTGAACTTTAATGCCGGCAGTATTATTGTCCCAGCAGGCTTACAAACAACTAACGATTGGGTAGATATACTAAATAAAGCACAAAATGAATTTGGAATTGCGATTAAGCCAATAACTACCGGCCTTACAAGTAAAGGTGCTGATTTAGGGTCTCGCACAATGGCCGTTGTTAGCGAGCCAAAAGTGTTATTAATAGGGGGTAAAGGCGTAAGCCAGTATGAAGCAGGAGAAGTATGGTATTACCTCGACCGCTTTGTAGGCGTTGCACCAACAATTGTTGAAATGGAGCGTTTAGGCTCTATTGAGCTCAGTAATTACAGTCATATAGTACTTGCTCATGGTAACTACAATAGCCTATCGGACGCTGATAAAGTGGCTATTAAAAGCTGGGTAAGAACAGGCGGCGTTATTTGGGGTCACAAAGGTGGCGCTAAATTTTTAGCTGATCAGCAATTACTTAAAGCAAGTTATCTATCACGCCAAGATGTAGCAAGTGCATTTAAAACCAAAGGGCTAAATTACGCCGATAAGGATCATTTAGCGGGGCGTCAGCGCATTGCCGGGGCTATTTTTAATACTAATGTAGATTTGACTCATCCGCTTACATTTTCACTTAAGCGCAATACATTACCGGTATTTAAAAACAGTACTTGGTTGCTAGAAACTTCAGATGCGCCGTTTGTAAATATACTTACCTACACTAAAAATCCATTATTGGCAGGCTTTACCGATGCCGTGAATGTTGAGCAAGTAGCGGGTGGAGCAGGGTTAATAGCTCATTCGTACGGGCGAGGCACTGTAATTGGTATGACTGACGATCCGGTGTTTAGAGGTTACTGGTATGGGACAAGTAGATTACTCAGTAATGCGCTCTTTTTTGGCCATACGTTTCGAGTAAATGGCGATTAATAGCAATTCGCTTAATTAAGTGATCTAATTTGAGGATGGAAAAACGTGTTGATAGCTAGGCAAAAAATTCGCTATTTAGTTGTTCTCGGCAATTGCTCCTGCATTGCTCTACCTTCTGCATCCATGCAGTCGTAAATGAGAATTTTTTAATACAGGTAGCGACACGTTTAGCCCCGCAAAATGATTAAGTATTATTGCGGATTGGTATAATACTTTTTAATAATTATATAGGCGTTAAGCAAGTTGTAAAAGCCCACACTTGTTTAGCGCCTGCTTGTTTTAGTGCACTAGTAGCTGCGTTTAATGTTGCCCCTGTCGTCATCACATCATCAACAATAGCGACTGTTTTACCGCCCATATCCTGTGTACAAATAAAGGCATTTTTTAAGTTTTTAATACGCTTTGCTTTAGATAGCTCCGACTGGGCTTGTGTTTTTTTATTGCGAATAAGTACGTTACTCAGTGGCGCGTAATTATCTAAGCATGGTTGCCATACTTGGCTGACCTGATTAAAACCGCGTGTTACGAACCGGCTTTTATGAAGAGGTAAAATAATAAAAATATTTGGTAAAACGGGACTTTGCTCAAAAAACTGTGCTAACTGCTTTTTAATAGTTTGCTGTAATGCTTTTTTATAATGGATTTGGTTATTAAATTTTAGCCGTTTAAGCCAATGCTCGAAGGGCGGTTGATAAAAAGCGCAGGCAAATAACTTATCAAACTCGCAATTAGGAAACATCTCAACAATATCGGGCCGATGCAGCAAGTTATTATGCTTACTAAAATCAAATAACGGTAAATCTTCAAGGCAATAATCACATAACCCTAAATTAGCCGTAATCGGGCTTTGACATTGCACGCAATAAGAGGGAAATAACCAATTTAAAACGGCTTGTTTCATTGATTCACTCCGTGCATTACAACCACCTATTTAAACGTTATGATAAGCCTAAGTTTGGTAAAGGTTAGGCAAATATGCAAAATGAGTTAGTGTTATTACATGGTTGGGGAATGAATCAGGGCGTATGGCAATTAGTACAGCCAGAACTTGAGTCTTTATATTCAGGAAATGTAAGTAGCCTTGACCTACCGGGATTTGGTAATAGCTTTGTTTGCCCAAGCCCTTATACTTTGCATGATGCCGCAGTAATTTTAAGTGAGCAGTTAAAGCCTCAGTCTATTTTAATGGGGTGGTCGTTAGGTGGTTTATTTGCACTTTATATTGCAAAGCATTGGCCCGAAAAAGTATCAAAAGTTATTTTAATTGCATCGACTCCTTTTTTTGCGGAGGCAGATAATTGGCCTGGAATAAAAGCAAATATATTGACGCAGTTTAAAGAGCAATTAGTTAATCACAGAGAAAAAACCATAGATCGCTTTTTAGCTATTCAAGCGATGGGTAGCGAGTCGGCACGTGATGATATAAAGCAACTTAAACAATTATTAAACCAATATAGTGCGCCAAAAAGCGAAGCATTAAGTGCTGGCTTAGATATTTTACAAAATGACGACCTTCGTGACTTATTTGCACATTGCCCAGTACCTATTAAAGGTGTATTTGGCCGACTTGATGCGTTAGTGCCTTATAAAGCAATTAGTGAAATGTCAGCACTAAATACTGAGTTTGAATACGAAGTGCTAGATAAAGCGTCGCATGCGCCATTTATTTCTCATAAAAGTGAGTTTTTATCTGTCGTTAAATCAATGCTTTAAAATAGAGCTAATAATAGCGCGGTTTAAAGCTTTATTTTGAGTATAACCTGAGCGATAATTAAACAATGTTTATTTGGTGGAGATTTTAATATGCCAATCGGATCCGTATTTAATAGTGGTGTAGAAGGGTTTAATCGGGCTAGCCAAGGTATTGAAAAAGCCAGTGCTGAGATTAACCGTGCCAGTATAGAACAACAAGATGACGCGCAATTAGCGCAGCAACGTCAGCTTAGCGCAGCACGCCCAGAAGAAGCCATTACTGCACCTGTAGCACAACCAGCTCGTGTTGATGAAGCGCTTGTTAACTTAAAAGTTGAAGAATTTAACGCTAAGGCAAACACGCAATCAATTCAAACGGCTGATGATGTACTTGGCACGTTAATCGATATTAAAGTTTAGTAATAATGAATATTGTCACGCCATTTCCGTCTATCAATATAAACACAGCAAATGTTTATACGGAAACCGCACGGCGTGACAACCAGCTACGAGAAGTTATTCCTGCTCCTGCTTCAAGCAGTGCGAGCAATACTGAAACCAAAGCACAAAGCGATGCTGAAAAAGCTAAACTTCCAGGCAATAATAGTGATGTATCGACTTATGATGCCAGCGGTAAACTAGCTGACGATAAAGCAGTTGAGCAGCGCGAAGGCAATTCAGAAAATTCAGAGAGTGCCGATCAAGAAGCGTCTCAACAAGATACTGAGCAAGAAGAGCAACTACTCGAACAAGAACAACAGCAAATTAAAGAACTTAAAACCCGCGATACGGAAGTACGTGTGCACGAACAAGCTCATGCTGCTGTTGGCGGGCAACATGCAGGATCGCCGAGCTATGGTTATGAACGTGGTCCAGATGGCACCAACTATGCTGTAAGTGGTGAGGTACAAATTGATGTATCTGAAGTCCCCAATGATCCGCAAGCCACTATCGATAAAATGCAAACCGTACGTGCTGCCGCATTAGCGCCTGCAGAGCCTTCGGGAGCTGATCGCTCTATTGCTGCAGATGCTACGCAAAAGCTAGCAGCGGCTCAAGCTGAGCTTGCGATGCCAGAAGAAGAGCAAAGCGAAGAAGGTGAGCAAGGTAATAAGCTTTCAGCCAGCGAAACCAGCACTGCAGAATCACAAAGCGATACGAATACAGAGGAATCTCGCGATGCCGATGTGGAAGCTCGAGCTGGGCGCATTGCTAATTTTTATCAAATGACGAGTTCACCACAAAGCGAAAGTGGCTTTTCGGCGTATGGCTAATAACTCCGTAAAATGAACACAAAAAAACCGCTTACGCGGTTTTTTTAGTTTTGATTAAAGTTTATTTTTTCGTTTTAGCGTTAGCGAACGCATCGGCAAATGCATTACCCATTAACGCATTGCCATTGTCACGTTTAGGCTTTGCAGCGCGAGATTGTGAGTTATTAGTACGTGTTTGTGCTTTTTGCGTCGCAGGGGCTGCTGACTTATTGCTTGTATCAATATCGTCATCTAAACGCATAGTAAAGCTTATGCGTTTACGTGCAGCGTCTACTTCAACTACTTTCACTTTTACAATATCGCCCGCTTTTACTACTTCACGCGGATCTGATATAAATTTATTCGTGATTGCTGAAATATGTACTAAGCCATCTTGGTGTACACCTACATCAACAAATGCACCAAAGTTAGCAACGTTAGATACCACGCCTTCTAAAATCATACCTGGTTTTAAGTCGCTAATCTTTTCAACACCCGCTTTAAACTCAGCAGTTTTAAATTCAGGACGCGGATCGCGACCTGGCTTATCAAGCTCAGTAATAATGTCGGTAACGGTTGGTAAACCAAATTTATCGTCAATGTAATCGTTAGCAGCTAGTTTAGTTAAAAAGTCACTGTTACCAATTAAGCTGCTTACATCTACGCTGTTACGCTCACAAATACGTTTAACAATAGGGTAGGCTTCAGGGTGAACTGATGAGTTATCTAGTGGATCGCTGCCATTATTAATACGTAAAAAACCAGCGGCTTGTTCGAAAGCTTTTGGTCCTAAACGCTCAACCTTTTTAAGCTCACTACGCTTGGTAAATACGCCATTAGTATCGCGGTAATTAACGATATTTTGCGCTAATGTTTTGTTTAAACCCGATACGCGTGTAAGTAGCGGTACCGAGGCCATGTTTAAATCTACGCCAACTGAGTTTACACAGTCTTCAACGACTGAAATAAGGCTTTGGCCTAACTGGCTTTGCGATACATCGTGTTGATATTGGCCTACACCAATTGATTTTGGCTCAATTTTAACCAGTTCAGCAAGTGGATCTTGAAGGCGGCGTGCAATAGATACAGCACCACGAATAGAAACATCTAAATCAGGAAATTCATTTGCGGCAAATTCAGACGCTGAGTAAACTGATGCGCCCGCTTCGCTCACCATTATTTTATTAAGTTTTAGCTCGGTATTGGCTTTCATAAGTTCAGCAACTAACTTATCAGATTCGCGAGATGCTGTACCGTTACCAATCGCAATAAGCTCTACTTTATGCTGACGACAAAGTTGCTCTAACGTACGCAACGATTTATCCCAGTGGTTTTGTGGTGCATGAGGGAAAATAGTTTGTGTCGCTAGCAATTTGCCTGTGCTATCAACAACGGCAATTTTACAGCCTGTACGTAAACCAGGATCGAGGCCAAGTGTAGTACGAGGGCCAGCAGGTGCTGCCATTAATAAGTCTTTTAAGTTTTTAGCAAATACATCAATGGCGCCAGTTTCTGCTTTTTCGCGCATTGCTGCAAAAAATTCATTCTCTAGGTGTAAGCCTAATTTAATTTTCCACGCCCATTGCACAACATTTAATAACCAAGGACTTGCCGCTTTATATTTAATATCTAAACGATAATGATCGGCAATCATTTGAGCACACAGTTGCGCTGAGTTTTCAGAGCTTGGCTCAGGGTTAACATTTAACTGAAGCACGCCTTCATTTCGGGCTCTAAGCATTGCAAGTGCACGGTGAGAAGGGACTTTTTTAAGAAGCTCTTGATGCTCAAAGTAATCGCGATATTTTGCACCTGTTTGTTCTTGGCCTTTAATCACTGTACTTTCAATAGCACCATTTTGGCTAATATGACTTCTAAATTTAGCGAGTAATTTAGCGTCTTCTGCAAAGCGCTCCATTAAAATAAATTTAGCGCCTTCAAGTACCGCCTTTACATCTGCAAAGCCTTTTTCGGCATCCACAAATTGCGCTGCTTGTTGCTCTGGGTCAAGATTCGCATCTTTAAATAGTGCATCTGCCAGTGGCTCTAAACCTGCTTCAATTGCTATTTGGCCTTTAGTGCGGCGTTTAGCTTTATAAGGTAGGTATAAATCTTCGAGTTCAGTTTTACTTTGTGCATTGGCAATGTCGGCACTTAGTTCAGCAGTTAACTTTTTCTGAGATTCGATAGTCGATAAAATAAAACTACGGCGTTCTTCAAGCTCTCGTAAGTAAGATAAGCGCTGTTCTAAAAGGCGTAATTGAGTGTCGTCTAAACCACCTGTAATTTCTTTTCGGTAGCGGGCAATAAAAGGAACAGTTGCGCCTTCATCAAGTAACTTTGTTGCAGCAACAACCTGTTGCTGCTGTGCGTTTAGTTCTATGGCTAAACGTGCAGAGATATCGCTCATGCAAAAACCTTTTTATACAATAAAATAAGACCAGAAGCGTGTTTCTGGCGTAGTTAATTGCTTGAATAATATCACAGGAGATAGTAATGAAAAGCTCTTAAAGCAAGCTATTTTACTTGCTTTAAGATGGTTGGGCAGGGAGTAAATTAATTCAGCTAAAAGAGCGCCCTAGTGAGGGTGCTCTATGTTTTCTAATACTTCACTGAAAGAGTGAGCAATAGGCGAAATATTTACAGGGATATGCAATGTTTTAGCTATTTGACGTGCTGAAATTAAACCGCAAATTTCGTTGCTTGCCGTTGTTACTAATAAGAACATTGTACCCTGATGCTCCATTGTTTGTAGCGCATCGCCAATGCATGCGTAGCTCAAGCTTTGCATGCTCACACCCATGATTTTACTAATAGGTGTCATGATATCGCGTAAGCTTACTTCGCCTCTTGGCGTATTTAAGCGCTCGGCAATAATAGTTATTTTAGAGCTTTGCAAATCAGCACTAGAAACTAGACCAATCAATTTTTGGTGCTCGTCAGTTACTAAAACAAAGTCTGATTGTTTTGCGCTTACTTGTTTAAGTGCTTCAGTTATTGTTGTTTCGTGCTGAGCGCGAATAGGTGTTGTTTGCGTAAAGTTGTTTACCATTTTTAATGCAGGAGATGCTAAATCAATTAATGGTTGATCATCTGCAAATGTGCTTGCAATAACGCCGTGAGATACATTTTGAGTCCGTAATTCTTTAAAGTTAGACATAATAGTCACCTTATTAGTTATAAAATTTAATTAAATTGTAAAATAATGAATTAAATTAAATAGCTAGGTGGTCCACGTTGGTACGCAGTGCTAAAAGGTCTGTTTAAATTAGTGCTCTTGTAAAAAGAGTGTACGGCATTAGGGAGTGGTTGAAGCGCCCCAAGGGTAATCGTATTAGCGTGAGAGTCGACGTCAAAGTCGAGATTCGCTTGGTCAGGAGTATCGCAAGCAATAAAGTGGTTAGATATTTTAGCGTTATCAAGGTTTACCTGCGTGGTATGGGCGTGCAGCGTCAAGCTCACACTCATTAAAAGTGCAAACAATACGGCATTACTTAATATGCGCTGTACTACGTTTGACATAACCACGACCTTAAAAATTTCAAGTTAAAAATAACCTGCTTAACTATCTTATATCCTACTCAAATAGATTACACAATGAAAAGTTAATGTGATCTGAATCAATGTTTTTATTTGTAGGTACTGATATAGGAATTATTTTTGATATTCAATAGTATTTATATACCACTGCTTTTTACCTTGAGGGGTAAGTACTTCAAAATCGTCATCTACTTGTTTTTTAATCAGCGCGCGCGCCATCGGCGAATCTATTGATATATAGTCTTTGCGCTCATAAATTTCATCTGGGCCTACAATTTTAAATCTTTTTATATCACCTTCATCGTTTTCTATTTCGACCCATGCACCAAAAAATACTTTCCCATCTTGCACGGGAGAGTAGTCGATGATTTTTAAATCAGGAATACGCTTTCGCAAGTAACGTACCCGGCGGTCGATTTGGCGTAATAAGCGCTTATTATACTGATAGTCAGCGTTTTCAGAGCGGTCTCCGAGACTGGCTGCCCAGCTCACTATTTTGGTGACTTCAGGGCGCTTAACATTCCACAAATGGTCGTGTTCTTGTTGTAATTGCAAGTAACCTTCGCGGGTAATTAAATTTGTTTTCATGGTGAATTCTTTATTAACTCTAATGGTGTGCACGTTATTAAATTTGCCAAAACTTGTCGAGCGTAAATGTAATAAAGTATGCGTAAGTAAGCTTTGAAATGTTCAGTAACAATCTAAGCAGGTAATTAATTTTTGATTATTAGGTTTTTCATTTATATTAACTAGTAATTGGATATAAAAATAAGAAAGAGATAATGGGACACGAAACCACAAAAGTATTAGTTGTAGATGACGATATGCGCTTACGCAGTTTGCTTGAACGTTACTTAGTAGAGCAAGGTTTTATTGTTAGAACCGCAGGTAATTCGGAGCAAATGGATAGACTCCTAGAGCGTGAAAACTTTCACTTAATGGTTCTTGATTTAATGCTCCCAGGCGAGGATGGCTTATCTATTTGCCGCCGTTTACGTCAAAAAGAAAACGAAATCCCTATTGTAATGCTTACCGCTAAAGGCGACGAAGTAGACCGTATTATTGGTCTTGAGCTTGGCGCTGATGACTACATTCCTAAACCTTTTAATCCTCGAGAATTGCTTGCGCGTATTAAAGCAATTTTACGTCGCCGCGCAAAAGAAGTACCTGGTGCTCCCGCTGCTGAAGAAAACTTAATCGCTTTTGGTAAATTTACGCTTAATTTGGCAACGCGCGAAATGAGTGAAGGAGATAAAACAATTTCACTTACTAGTGGTGAGTTTGCAGTACTTAAAGCGCTGGTTTCGCATCCGCGTGAGCCACTTAGCCGCGATAAGCTAATGAACTTAGCGCGTGGTCGTGATTACAGTGCGCTTGAACGAAGTATTGACGTGCAAGTGTCGCGACTTCGCCGCATGATCGAAGTAGATGCAGCCAATCCGCGTTATATTCAAACCGTTTGGGGTTTGGGTTATGTGTTTGTTCCCGACGGTGAAAAGTAATTTATATGGGTTTTTTTCCGCGTAGTGCGTTTGGGCAAACTGTATTTTTAGTGGCAGCTTTGCTGCTGATCAATCAAATAGTGTCGTATGTTACGGTTAGTTTTTACGTTGTAAAACCAACCATTGAGCAAGTTAACTTGATGCTTGCTAAACAAATTAAAACGGTATTTATTGATTGGGAAGACGGCGTTGAAATAAACGACGAAGTATCTGCAAAGTTTTTTGAAATCACTGGCATTGAAGTAATGACGCAGCGCGAAGCAATGCGTCAAGGGCTTGGGCAAAGCCGCGAGTATTCTATGCTATCGCGTAGCATGACTGAGCAACTTGGTGGTTATTCTCGTGTACGTATTAGTCAAACAGATCCGTTAATCTATTGGGTTGAAGCACCTCAAGCGCCTGGTTATTGGGTAAAAGTACCGCTTAAAGGTTTTAAAGAGAATAACTTAGAGTTTTTGACTTTTTACTTATCAAGTATTGGATTTTTGAGTGTGCTGGGTGGATGGCTGTTTGCAAGGCACCTCAATAGGCCTTTAAAAGCTTTGCAACAAGCCGCAGTAAAAGTAGGCAAAGGCGACTTTTCTACTAAGTTAGAAGAAGAAGGATCTACAGAAGTAATAGAAGTAACGCGCGCGTTTAACCAAATGTCGCGCGGAATTGCCGCACTTGAAAACGACCGCCGTTTACTAATGGCTGGTGTGTCTCATGATTTACGTACGCCGCTTACTCGCATCCGTTTAGCCACCGAAATGATGGTTGATGAAGACGACTATCTTCGTGAAGGTATTATTTACGATATAGAAGACATGAACGGGATTATCGATCAGTTTATTGAGTATTTACGCCACCATAAAACAGATGAGCTAAGCTGCGAAGATATAAATGCTTTAGTTGCCGAGGTTGTCAATTCTGAGCTTCAGCATCAACGTACTATTACGTTTAAAAGTAATCCAAATATAGGCAATATACCGTTAAGCTCTGTGGCTATTAAACGTGTAATTACCAACATGATTGGTAATGCGCTGCGTTATTCTGAGGGCGATATTGAAGTACTTAGCTACTTTAATTCAAACAAAAAATATGTAGTTATCGCTGTAAACGATAGTGGCCCCGGCATTCCTGAAAACGAATTAGAGTCTGTTTTTGAGCCTTTTAAACAAGGCGATGCTGCACGAGGAAGTGAAGGCAGTGGCCTAGGCCTTGCTATTATTAAACGCATTGTTGATATGCACGACGGTAAAGTAAAGCTAGAAAACCGCCCAGAAGGCGGTTTAAGTGCACAAGTATACTTGCCAATAAAGGTATCAACCCCTGCATAGTAAATTCAGGGGGCCCATTATATTAAAGTGCTTTAAAACGAATAGCTGTACCGCCACTAGTGGCTAATTTAAGCATTAGTTTATCGCTTGCAGTTACAACACGTTTTTCGATAGCTAGATCGTACGGATTGTTTTTCCACTCTGCGCTTTTACCATCTTTATAAATTTGTGCTTCAAACTTTTTGCCTTGCTCTAAAAAGTCGAGTTTTACCTCAATAGTACGAGCCTTTTCGTCAGTAACAGCACCTAGGTACCAATCATTTCCTGAGTATTTAGTGCTTTTACGTTCTTTACGAGCGAATACAATAAAGTCGCCTACTTCACCATCAATAGCAATACTTTGCTGCCAATCTGTTGGTACGTCTTGAATGAATTGAAACGCATCGGGCTTAGCCAAATAGTTTTTAGGTAAGTCGGCAGCCATTTGAATTGGGCTATACAAAACAACATAAAGTGCGAGTTGTTTGGCTAGTGTGGTTTGTGGGCGGTTTGTATCGCCTCCTAAACCATTAAAGCTCATATCAAAAATACCTGGCGTAAAGTCCATTGGTCCTGCAAGCATGCGGGTAAAAGCAAGCATTGGTACATGCTCTGGTGGGTTAGGTGGTGAACCCCATGCATTATACTCTTGTCCGCGTGCGCCTTCGCGCGCAATCCAGTTTGGATAAGTACGGCGCAGGCCTGTATCTTTAATTGGCTCGTGAGTATTAATGCTAATTTTATGCTTAGCCGCAAGTTTTACGTTATAAAGGTATTCGTTAACCATAAACTGGCCGTCATGCCATTCGTGGCGAGCAATACCGTTTTTGTCTATACGTTTTATATTTCCGCCATCGGCTACATAACCTGTTTTTACTTGGCTTACGTTTGATTTTTCGTAAAGGGCAAAAGCATCTTCCATTTGGTCACGGTAGTTGCTTACATTGCCTGATGTTTCATGGTGGCCAATGAGCTGTACGCCTTTTTCTTTGCCGTATTGAGTCAGTGCTGCTATATCAAAGTCGTCGTACGGTTTGGTAAAGTTAAATACATCGCCATTAAAATACCAATCGCCATCCCAACCAATATTCCAGCCTTCAACGAGTACGCCATCAAAACCATACTGCGCTGCAAAATCCATATAGTATTTTGTGGTTTGCGTAGTGGCGCCGTGTTTTTTACCGCTACCCCATGTTTGCGTGTTTATATGCATACCCCACCAAATACCCACGTATTTGCCAGGCTTAACCCACGACACGTCACCGAGTTTATTAGGCTCGTTTAGGTTTAGTATTATATCTGAATTAACTAGGCCAACAGCGCTGTCGGCTATTTGAATGGTGCGCCATGGTGTTTTAAAAGCACCTTGTTTTTTAACTGCAACACCATCTGACCACGGTGTTAAATCGGCAGTGAAGGTACCAGAGCGGCGTTGATTAAGCACCATGCCTGCGTAATCAACAAGTGCGGCTTCATGAATACTAATATGAGTACCGTCACTTGTTTTAAACGTAAATGGTGTGTGAGCTAGTGGAGCTTCGTTAAGTGGAGTAGTGTTGTAAACATATTCGTAGCGGTTCCAGCCACGAGCAGGTATCCACCATGCTGTTGCATCATGGCTATTGTTTATTGCAAATTCAGTCAACTCTTTGGTTATTTCTGTATGTTCGAACCCGGCTTGTTGTGGTACTTCGTATCGAAAACCTACACCACTATCAAATGCTTTAAATCGAATGGTATAGGTGCCTTTATTTGGCTCATTTTTTGTAAAGGTAACGGCTAATTCGTTATATTCGTCAACAACGTTTTGGCGTTCGCCCCAGGGTTGTTGCCATTGTGTATTAACGCTATTTTGCTCAATGCTTTTTATTTTAAAGCCATTGCTAAAGGCTGCTTGTGTTTTAAATTCAAACCCCAGTAAAGATTTGTTTATAACCGCTTTGTTTTTAAATTTTATTGCGTAGTTTGGCGTGTTGTTTTCGTCAGAGATGCTTACTGTTATTTGTGTGTCTGGCGATTTTAGCTCTACGGTTTGTCCGTAGCTATTACTAGCAAAGGCTAAAAGCACAAGTGCTGGTATTCTCATGGTGTGTCCTTGGATGAGTCGGTGGTGACGTTTAAGGATAATGACTGTTGGTGATTAATACGACTGCTTACATACGTATTCAATGTTTTAAAAAATAGAAAGAATTTGGTGGCTTAATCGGTCTATAATGTAAACAAATTGATAATAGCGGTCAGGAAAATGATAAAAAGATTACTTTGTGTATTTTTACTAAGTGTTAGTACTGGAGTTTTTGCAGCAAACATTACAATTAAAAATGCTAATAATGACCCGTTACCCAACGCTGTTGTATGGCTAACTGCAGGAGACTCTTCTAGTGTTATTCCTCCTGAAGCACCTTATGCTATGAGCCAGCAAAATCGAGAATTTAAGCCGCGTATTTTAGTTGTCCCAAAAAATGCAAAGGTGGAGTTTCCGAATGCGGACTCTATCATGCACCATGTTTATTCATTTTCTAAAGCCAAAACGTTCGAATTAAAGCTATATAAAGAGCATCCCAAAGCCCCCATTACTTTTGACCAAACGGGTGTGGTTGAGCTTGGCTGTAACATTCACGACTGGATGTTAGGTTATATTGTGGTGGTAGACAGTACTATTTTTGCTATTACTGATGAAAACGGGAATGTTGATTTAAATGCCAACGCAGGCGAATACACGTTAAGTGTTTGGCATTCTGGGTTTAGTGATATTAGTAAGGTTGAATCTCAAACTATTACTGTGGCTACTAACCCTATCACTTATAAAGTAAAGCAGGAAATTGCGGAGCAAATTGACTTTGCTACGGATGAATTTGATGACTATTAATCGCTTAATGAGGCTGGCATTTTTAGCCGGTGCTTTATGTTTTAGTAATGCATTGTATGCACAAGTAAAAGGCTTGATACAAATTAGAGCCGTGCAGGGGGACGATATACGTAGCTTCCAAGAGGGCGGTCTTGGGCTATATCGGCACGATACTAAAAGCGACGAACTTATTTTATCCCAAGGTATTTTAGATTTTAATGTTGATTTAGCATCTAGTTGGTCGGCTCATGGGGTGTTAAATGCGAATCAAGATCCTGACGTTGGCCTTGGTTTTACGCAGGCTTATATAAAGTATCAGCCGCTATCTAACAGCAACTATAAATGGCACATGCGCGTGGGGGGTTTTTACCCACTTATGTCGCTTGAAAATCCTGATATAGGGTGGACTTCTCCTTATAACTATACAAACTCAGCTATTAATAGCTGGATAGGCGAGGAAGTACGCACTGTTGGCGCAGAGGTAACTATTAAGCGCCCAGCAAAACGTTTTAACAGCGCTCATAGCTTTAGTTTTGTAGGTGCTACATTTAAAGGCAATGATCCTGCCGGTACTTTACTTGCGTGGCGTGGTTTTGCATTACACGATAGACAAACTACATTTAACGAAAGTATTAAATTTGCGCCTATAGCGGCATTAAATGCATACGAATTACGTTGGCAGGCTAATCAGGTTTTACCGTTTGAAGAAGTAGACGGTCGTTTTGGCTATTACGCTGGCGTACATTGGGATTACTTAAAAAAATCACAATTTCGAATTTATTATTACAACAATAATGGCGACCCAACCACACTTAATATTAGTACAGGGCAGTATGCTTGGGATACTCGCTTTACAAGCGCCGCTTGGCTTTATAAGTTTAATAGTAAAACACGTTTAATAGCACAGATACTTAATGGTAAAACTGAAATGGGCAGTAACGCATTAATTGATAATGCTTTTTATAGCCATTATTTAATGCTGAGCCATAAAGAAGGCAAACATCGAGTTTCAGTACGTTATGATTATTTTAAAGTTACTGACAACGACACAACCGCGTTTGACCCTAATGCAAGTAATGGGGAAGGCTTAACCGCAACATGGCGCTACCAGCTCACTAATAAACTACAAATAGGGGTTGAAGGTTCTGCACTTAAAAGTGTTGCAAAAAATAGAGAGCCAATTGGATTTAATGAACGAATCTCGCAGCAGCAAATAATGCTAAATGCGCAGTGGCGTTTTTAAAAGTATAAAAAAGGGAGCATTTACATGCTCCCTTTTTAGTTTAATAAAATTGGTATAGGNCATGCTCCCTTTTTAGTTTAATAAAATTGGTATAGGTTATACCAACCTGCATAAATCTTTGATCAATTTAACGAATTAAATTGCACTATAACGTCGTTAAAAATTTTTTATTTAGAACAACTAGATACAAAAATTTTTGCCTAGTTCTAGCGTAATTTTCTTAACGTTAAATAGACCCCATATATAAGCAGATTGGTATTATTTTTTATCGAATGCGCGTTTCATGTAGTTAGGTGTAGCGAGTGCACCATGGTGAATACCGCTATTGTAGTATTCACTTTGCTCAGCTATTTGTGCTGCGCCGTCTTCTCTAAAGCCGTCAAATGCTTTTGCTTTACGTGCAAGTGTTACCGACCACAAACCACTTGGGTAAATTGGTTGTGGGAATGGCAGTGTTTGTAAATCGTTAAAGCCTACGCTCAACATTGCTTCGCGCATTTCAACTAGTAATGGCATATGCATAAGTGGCGATTCACTTTGCTGCACTAAAATACCACCTGGGCGCAGTGCATCTAAACAGCTTGTGTAAAACGCATGATTAAATAAACCTTCACCTGGGCCTACCGGATCTGTGCCATCAACAATAACCACATCAATAGATTCGCCAGCGGCTTCGCGCATGTATTTAATGCCGTCGTCAAACATAACCGTTGCACGGGCGTCGTTGTTAGATTCACAAAGCTCTGGGAAGTACTTTAACGACATTTGCGTTACTACTTCGTCTATATCTATTTGCGTTACAGTTTCTACGCCAGGGTGTTTTAATACCTCGCGTAAAGTACCGCAGTCGCCGCCGCCAATAATAACCACGTTTTTAGGGTTTGGATGCGCTAAAAGTGCAGGGTGGCTGATCATCTCATGATAAAAGAAGTTTTCGCGGGTTGTCACCATGGTACACCCGTCGATGATCATTAAATTACCAAAGTCTGTGGTTTCAAACATTTCTACCTTTTGAAAAGGAGACTGCTTTTCATCTAACTTTTTATTAATACGTAATGAAAATGCGCTGCCATCACGGTCGCTAATTTCAGTAAACCACTTACTTTGATCTAAATTTGCCATAGTTACTATTACACTTTTTAGGTTGAGTATGAAAAAGGGGCAATTCTGCCAGTGCTTGGCGTTTTGCTCAATGACATTTTAACTGATTTGACGAATAAAGTTAGTTAGGAGTGAGTGAAAGTTCAATTTTTGTTAGCCTAGTGGATAGTGACGTATTAAAATGCGCCTTTATACCTAATTGACTAAAGAAGAGTTGCCATGACCTGGGGTTTAGAAACAGCACGCGCCACTTATAACGTTGCTCATTGGAGTGATGGTTATTTTGATATTAACGCACAAGGCGAACTGGTGGCTTACCCAGATGGCGACCAAACAAAACCGGCCATTTCTTTAACGCAATTAACTGAGCAGTTTAAACAACAAGGTTTAACATTGCCGGTTTTAGTGCGCTTTACCGATATTTTAAAAAATCGTGTAGACACCCTTACTAACGCGTTTACGCAAGCGCGGGCAAATCGTGAATATAACGGTAAATACACCTGTGTTTACCCTATTAAAGTAAATCAGCAACGCTCTGTAGTAAGTAAGCTATTAGCGCATCCAAGTGGGCTTGTTGGCCTAGAAGCAGGTTCAAAACCAGAACTTATGGCCATTTTGGGTGTAGCAAAAGAGCCAATCACAATCGTGTGTAACGGTTATAAAGACAGTGAGTTTTTACGCTTAGCGTGTATTGGTCAAGCAATGGGGCACAATGTAAAAATTGTGGTAGAAAAGCTTTCAGAACTGACCACGTTATTAGATGAAATAGACAACCTAGGCATTGAGCCTGCTATAGGTATTCGTATTCGCCTAAATTCAGTAGGTAAAGGCAAATGGCAAAACACGGGCGGCGAAAAAGGTAAATTTGGTTTAACTGCTGGGCAAGTGCTTAGCGCTGTTGAAGTACTTAAAAAACATAACAAATTGCATTTAATGCAAATGGTGCATTTTCATATTGGTTCTCAAATTGCCAACATTCGTGATATTCACCGTGCTTTGCGTGAATGTGCACGCCACTTTGCTGAGCTTACACAATTAAATGTACCGCTAAATACAGTAGATGTGGGCGGCGGTTTAGGCGTTGATTACGAGGGCTCTGGCTCGCGTAGCGCGTGTTCAATGAACTACACCGTAGAAGAGTATGCACGTAATGTAGTGAATGCATTTGCAGAAGTGTGTGACCAACATAACCTTACGCATCCGGCTATTATCACCGAATCGGGCCGTGCTTTAACAGCTCACCATGCGGTATTAATTACCGATGTAATTGACGTAGAAAAAGCG
Organism: Pseudoalteromonas sp. SWN166; assembly: GCF_015864485.1. Taxonomy (NCBI): domain Bacteria; kingdom Pseudomonadati; phylum Pseudomonadota; class Gammaproteobacteria; order Alteromonadales; family Pseudoalteromonadaceae; genus Pseudoalteromonas; species Pseudoalteromonas sp. SWN166. The sequence continues at coordinate 16,720 of NZ_JADYXB010000021.1, read as the reverse complement.
CCTAATCATTTAAATCCAGAGCCACCGCTTGAAAATAGCGCATTAGTGCTTGATGAAATGTGGCAGTGTTTGCAGCGTTTAAACCCGCGTATGGCACTTGAGATTTATCACGATGCGATGCACTTATTTAGCGAAGCGCACGATCAGTACGTGCATGGCTTAGTAAGCATGCTAGAGTGGGCAAAAATAGAGCAGCTTTACTTTACTATTTTACATCGTGTACGTGCATCACTTAGTAATAATGCGCGCGCGCACCGTGAAGTCCTCGACGATTTAAACGAAAAGCTTGCGGATAAACTGTTTGTTAACTTTTCATTATTTCAGTCATTACCTGATGTATGGGGTATTCAGCAGTTGTTTCCGGTTATGCCAATCGAAAATTTAACTCAACCATTAACTCAGCGTGCGATTATTCAAGATATTACCTGTGACTCTGACGGGCAAATTCGCGAATACGTTGAAGGTGCAGGCATTGAAACGAGCTTACCCATCCCTGAATATAAACATGGCGAGCAATATCATATTGCTATGTTTATGGTGGGCGCGTATCAAGAAATTTTAGGTGATTTACATAACCTATTTGGCGATACCGATTCGGTGCATGTAGAGCTTAACGATGAAGGTTATGTGTTAACCAATGCCATAAAAGGTGATAGCGTTAAGGATGTATTAAAGTTTGTTGACTATGATAGCGCCATTTTAGCTGACAACTTTGCGTACCAAGTTAATAAACTTGATGTATCAGCGCAGTGTAAAGAAGGTTATTTGGCTGAGCTTAATGCAGGCCTTGAAGGCTATACCTATTTTGAAGATTAATTTGTAAGCAACTGAAAGCGCAGTATTAGTGGCTGCGCAATGTTTAAAGGAATGGAAGTAATGTCAGTTATTCGCAGTGTATTTAGTATTATTTTTTACACAATAAACACACTTTTTTGGTTTGTGCCTATTTTTGTTTGTGGGCTTATAAAGCTTATTCCTATTAAGCCGCTACAAAAGCTTATGAGTTGGGCTGCAAAGCAATTTGCAACAATTTGGGTTACCTTTAATAGCCTAAATCAAAAGTTATTTACACCCACTAAACTTAATGTAACTGGCCTTGAAGACCTTAAACTAAAAGATTGGTACCTAGTAATTGCAAATCACCAAAGCTGGGTCGATATTTTAGTATTACAGCGCGTGTTTAATCGTAAAATTCCATTTTTAAACTTCTTTTTGAAAAAAGAGCTTATTTATGTGCCTATTTTAGGCTTATGTTGGTGGGCGCTCGACTTCCCATTTATGACTCGCACGAGCAAAAGCCAATTAAAAAAGAATCCAAAGCTGCGTGGCAAAGATTTAGAAACAACGCGTAAAGCCTGCGAAAAATTTAAAGAGATGCCGGTAAGCGTAGTTAACTTTGTAGAAGGCACTCGTTTTACTGCGCAAAAGCATGAGCGCCAAAGTAGCCCATTTCCACATTTGTTAAAGCCAAAAGCGGGTGGTATTGCTTTTGTAATGCAAGCAATGGGTGAACAAATTACTAAAGTGGTTAACGTAACTATCCATTACCCAGATGGTATTCCTACGTTTATGGATTTTGCTGGTGGTAAGGTAAAAAATATCAACATACACGTGGAAGTAAGGCCGGTAAGCGAAGAGCTGATTGGTGACTACACCGGTGATTCTGAATTTAGAATTCGCTTTCAAAGCGAGTTAAACCGCTTATGGGAAAATAAAGAGCAAACACTGCAATCGCTCGAAAAAACCCATAAGTAAAAGGTAAAAAATATGAGCTTACAGTTATGCTAAAAAAGTGGTTACCAAATTGGCTTAACGGCTTAATTGTAGGCTGTGTATTGTTTTCTAACATGATACTTTTTGGCTCGCTAGTATTTGTACTGGGCCTTATTAAGTTATTACTACCTTTGCCTGTGGTTAACTCTATATTACACAGCGCTTATAGAGGTTGGTGTAACGGCAACCGTTTAGGGCTTTGGTTAGGTTGCCCTAATATTGTGGTTGATATAAGTGGCGATTTAAACTCAAAAAGTTGGTATTTACTTATTTGTAACCACGCGAGTTGGTTAGATATAACGGTACTTAGCTCATTACATGCATTGCCTGCCCCTAAGTTCTTTTTAAAAGATGGGTTAAAATACATGCCTTTTATTGGCACCGGTGCGTGGGCTATGGGTATGCCGTTTATGAAACGGGTAAGCAAAGCGCAACTAGCTAAAAATCCAAAGTTGAAAGGGTTGGATGTAGAGCGCACCAAGCGTAGCTGTCGTAATTTTCGTCATCATCCTACTACCATTATTAATTTTGTTGAAGGTACACGCTATACGCCAGCCAAACATAATCTGCAACAAAGTCCTTTTAAACATTTATTAAAGCCCAAAGCGGGCGGCATTGCTTTTGCGCTTGAAGTATTAGCCGATCAATTTGATGCCATGCTTAATACAAGTTTAGTATATAGCGGTAAGACAGATCACGTTTGTCGTAACTTGCTAAAAGGTGAGCTAGATTCTATTTATGTTTCAATAGACGTAACGCCCATTAATGACAATATGCAGGGCAGCTATCAAAGCGATGACGTATTTAAAGTTAATTTTCAACATTATGTGAATGAGCTATGGGTTGCTAAAGATCAGCAGCTTGCCGACATTTATGCTCCACAAGATTTACCTGAACCACAAATCAGTAAGGAAATAGAAACACTATGACCAACACCCACCTACAGGAATTAATTGCTCCTTGGTTTGAAAAAGTACCTGACGCGGATTTTCTTAGCTCAATTACCGCAGTCTCAATAGGGATATTCTCTTTATTAATTGTTTACTTATTTACTCGTAGGTTAATGTTACCTGGCATTCAAAAAATAGTGACGAAGCTTTCGCCTGAGCGAATTGGTGCGCTTTCTCCTATGCTTAATAAGCTAAATAAACGTATTGCCGGAATGTTGTGTTGTGTATTGTTTTTAGCTACGTTTGACAGTGTTTACCCTGTTAATGAGTTGGCCGCTGAAATACTAAAAACGATAGGACAAGCTTTGCTTATTATTTATGCTGGTTTTATTTTTAGTAGTATTGTGAGCATTGCGGGTACTATTTATAACCAGCTAGAGTTTGCACGCGAAGTCCCTATTCAGGGCTTAATTCAGGTTGTTAAGCTAATAACCTTTATTGTGTGTGCAATTTTAATTGTGAGCATTTTTCTTGAGAAGTCACCTACTTATATTCTCTCTGGCTTTGGTGCCATTGCCGCTGTTACGTTGTTAGTATTTAAAGACACTATTTTAGGCTTTGTAGCCAGTATTCAAATAGCAGCAAATCGCCTAGTAACCTATGGTGATTGGATTCAAGTAGAAAACTACGGCGCCGATGGAGAAGTAATTGATTTGGGCTTAAATACTGTAAAGGTACGTAACTGGGATAACACCATAACAACTATTCCAACTTATATGCTGGTAGCGGGTTCATTTAAAAACTGGCGCGGGATGCAAGAGTCAGGCGGTAGGCGTATTAAACGTTCACTCAATATTGATATGCACAGTATTTGTTTAGTGGGTGATGAGTTTAGAAAGCAAATTGATGCGGCTATTCCGCTGCATGACTATATTCGAGTAACGACGTTACCTGCTCAGGTTTCTAACTTAGGGCTATTTCGTCGCTATGCTGAAGGCTATTTAAAACAGCACAGTAAAATTAATACGTCGCTTACGTTAATGGTACGAGAGCTACAACCACTAAACCATGGTTTACCTATTGAGTTTTATTGCTTTAGTGAAGACAAACGCTGGATTTCGTACGAGCATTTACAAGCCGAAATAATGGATCATTTACTTGCCGTGTTGCCGGTGTTTGGGCTTAGGGCGTATCAAAGTGTGAGTGGGCAATTAAGCCCACCGAGTGAGCAACAAACAGATAAGCCAACGTTTAGAGTAATGGCAAATAGTGTTGTAAAAGACCCACAGCAATAAATAAAGCTAAGAGCCACCAAATAGGTGGCTTTTTAAATCGCAGCCATGCAAACGCAACTATTACTAATGCAACTTGCCAAAGGTTATGCACCGCTGATGTCCAAATTGGCGAATACAGTGCAGCCGCTAAAAAACCCACTACAGCAGCATTAAGTGCCGCTATTGAGCTTGCAAAGCGTGGCTTACTTGCCAAGTTAATCCAACTCTTTTGAAACGCCAGTATAAGTAAAAAACCAGGCATAAATATAAGTAGTGTAGCTATAAGAGCACCTACTAAAGGAAATTCTGTAGTAAGTTGTGCGCCTAAGTAAGTCGCGATAGTAAACATAGGCCCTGGCACTGCCTGTGCACTTGCGTAAGCACTCAAAAACTGATCATCACTCAATGCTGGTACGCCAGCTTGAAGTACCGGCAGTACTACATGCCCGCCGCCAAACACCATTGCACCTGCCTGGTAAAAAGGGGCAAACAAAGCAAACTCATGTCCTAGTGGAATAAAGCTAACACCAAGTAAGAGCGCAAATAACCCCAGTGCAATCCAATTAATATTACTTTTTGTACTGCTAACATTTTCTGTGGCTGTACCCAGTTTTAATAAAGGCCATATAGCACCTATTGTTGCAGCGGTTATTAAAATAGCGATTTGAGTTCCCATCATTGGAAATAGCACCAAAGCAAGTGTACTCATTACCGCAAGTAACTTAAGCGCAGCACTTGTACAAAAGCTTTTAGCCATACTAAGTGTTGCATCAGCAACTATAACAACGGCAAATAACTTTAAGCCTGCAATAATAGCAAAGTAAACAGCGTCAAACTGATGAGCACTAACCGCAAGCAGCACCATTATTAAAAACGAAGGCAGCGTAAAACCTACAAAGGCAGCTATACCACCCAGTACTCCAGCACGCTCAACACCAATAGCAAAACTAACTTGGCTAGAGCCAGGCCCAGGCAGTGCTTGGCTTAAACTAATAAGTTGTGCATAACGGGTGTTAGTTAACCAATTTAACGAGTCTACAAAGTGGCGTTTAAAGTAACCTAAATGCGCAGCGGGGCCACCAAAGCTCATACACCCTAGTAAAAAAAACTGTCTAAAAATAGCAATTAACATTGCGCCATTATCCTTTGTAAAATTCGTTAAATTGTCACTGTGTAGTATGACATTTTTATTAAAATGACACATTAGTTTGGTGTCTGTTTAACAATCAAGCAAGATGCGTTGGTTTTAACACCCTCTTCATAGTTTGTTCATACATGTATTTGCATACTCTTGCTAAATTCTTAATGAATAGGGTATCACCATGACTTTAACTAAATCACTTTTAAGCGTAACCGTACTAGCCGTATTACTTTCTGGTTGTGAAATGAATAATGCAGGTAAAGGCGCAGCAATTGGCGCTGCCGCAGGTGGCGTATTAGGTAAAGCTACGAGTAACCATAAAGATAAACGCTTTTTTATTGGTGCAGCAATTGGGGCACTTGCGGGTGCTGCTGTTGGCGACTACATGGATAAACAAGAAGCGGCTTTTCGTGATGAGTTAGCGGGTTCAGGTGTTGAAGTAGTGCGTGAAGGTGATAACTTACGTTTAGTAATGCCATCAAATATTACGTTTGCGACTGCTCAGTCTTATATTTCATCAGGCTTTAACGATACGTTAGATGCAATTGCTAAAGTAATGAACAAGTACGAAAAAACCTACTTAAGTGTAGAAGGTCATACCGACAGTACGGGTAAAGATAGCTTCAACATGAATCTATCGCGTGAACGCGCACAAAGTGTGAAAGACTACTTAGTGAACCAACAAATTATGGCTACACGTATTAGCACTATGGGCTATGGCGAAACACGCCCAATTGCAACTAATGATAGTGCAAATGGCCGTGCTCAAAACCGCCGTGTAGAAATTCAGATAGTGCCAAATACCGAAGGTTAATCCTTATTAAACTGTAATTCACACAGTTTTTGATACAGCGGGTTACTTACTAACAACTCTTGGTGAGTACCCGTTGCTATAATCTCCCCATTTTCCATCACTACAATTACATCGGCATGTTTAACCGTTGCCAGCCTATGGGCAATAATTAATGTTGTTCTGTTTTGCATTAAATGCTCAAGTGCAGCTTGTACATGGTGTTCGCTTTGCGCATCCAGCGCGCTGGTGGCTTCATCAAGAAGAAGTATTTCAGGGTCTTTTAATATGGCACGTGCAAGCACAATACGCTGCTTCTGCCCACCCGATAACCTCACACCCTGCTCACCTAAAAAGCTGTTATAACCTTGCGGTAACTGTTTGATAAATTCATCGGCATGCGCATACTTTGCTGCAGCGTATACTTGCTCGTCGGTTGCACTTGGGTTGCCGTAACGAATGTTATGCATTACATCGGAGCTAAACAAAATAGGGTTTTGCGCTACCATGCCCATTTTATTGCGCAGAGTATTAAGCGATAAATCTTTAATGTTTACATCTTTAAATTTAATGGCTCCGCTAGCCGGATCGTAAAAGCGCTGTAGTAATTCAAATAACGTTGTTTTACCTGCACCAGAAGGGCCAACAATTGCCACGGTTTGGCCTTGATTTATATTTAGGCTTATTTTATTAAGCGCGCTTACGTCTGGGCGAGAGGGATAGTTAAAGCTTATATTTTCAAGCGTAATAGCAGGGCTGCTACTTTCTTGCAGTAAATTACTATCTTGTGGGTTTAGCGGGTTTTCTATTTCACTTTTAACAGCAAGTAACTCAAGCAGCCTTGCCGCCGCGCCTGCTGCGCGTTGTAGCTCGCCATATACTTCAGCAACGGTTGCCACCGACATTGCAACCATAATAGCGTAAAACACAAATGCACCTAGCTCGCCCCCGGTCATGGTACCTGCAAGTACATCGTTGCCACCTACCCATAGCATAGCGCTAATGGCACTAAAGGTTAAAAAAATCACTACGGCTATTAAAAACGAACGCTGTTTAATGCGTTTTTTAGCCACGTTAAAGGCTTTTTCGGTCTCAAGTGCAAAGGCATGTTGCTCTTGTTCTTCATGGCTATAGCTTTGCACTACTTTAATATTTTGTATGATTTCTCCGGCATAGGTACTTATGTCGGCAATGGCATCTTGGCTTGAGCTGGCTAGTTTGCGTACCTTTCGACCAAATATCATCATAGGAACAAGTACCAGCGGTACACAGGCTACAACCACTAAAGTAAGTTTTAAATTAGTAAACAACAACATAGCAAGTCCACCAATCAACATAAGTACACTACGCAGCGCCATAGAAAATGATGAGCCGATAATTGATTGCAGTAATGTGGTGTCGGTGGTTAAACGCGACATAAGCTCGCCACTGCGGTTTTCTTCAAAGTAGCTAGGGTGTAGCGTAACAATACGATTAAACACGGCTTTTCGAATATCGTTACTGACTCGTTCGCCAATCCACGACATTAAATAAAAACGGCTAAAGGTGCCTACTGCTAATAAGCTGATTAAACCAATGAGTACAAGTACAGCTTGTTGTAATTGCTCTTTGGAGCCTGCAATAAATCCATGATCAATAACAAATTTAACACCTTGCCCTAATGATAAGTTAACACCCGCAGTAACTAATAGTGCAGCAAGCGCCGCTACTACCATCCATTTATACGGTTTAATAAAAGCAAAAACAGGTAATAAGCTGCTAAAAGCGGCTTTTTCGGATGCAGAGGTGTTTTTTGACATAGTGGATTCTTTTTAAAGGTTAAGGTATAGATATGGCATCATCGGATTAAAAATCAATAGTATTAAATATCATCAATAAGGAATTGTTATGACAACAAAAATAATAAGTGGTGAATTTACAGTGGCTTTAGCGCTAATTGAAGGTTACGCCAATGGGCAGCAAGGTATTAACTTAGGACGTATGTCGATTGATAAAACATTTAAAGGTGACTTAAATGCTACAAGCCAAGGCGAGATGCTTAGCGCAATGACGCCAACCCAAGGCAGTGCGGGTTACGTGGCAATAGAGCAAGTGATAGGTGAGCTTGAAGGTAAGCAGGGCAGTTTTGTACTGCAACACTTTGGCACTATGAATAAAGGACAAGACAGTCTTATTTTAAATGTTATTCCTGATTCAGGCACAAATGAGCTAAAAGGATTAACTGGCAGTATGAAAATACGCATTGAGCAGGACATTCACTATTACGACTTTGACTACCGCTTATAAAATGGATAACAAACAATGCAAAAAATAGTAGAATTTAAAAAGCGTGGTTTTTTAGTAACGGCATTGATGTAGATGCTTTGAATGAGCGCATATACCACTTAAATCAAGAAGGTTGGAAAGTAATAAGTATAAATACCGCGACTGCTTTTCAAGGCCAAATAACGGCCTATATATTATTAATAGAAAACGATGAACTATAAGGATAAGAATGACATTAGCAGCATGGTTTAGTTTAGTACTTGTATGCATGATGGGTGCAATGTCGCCAGGCCCAAGCCTTGCAGTTGTATTAAAGCATACAATGAGTGGCGGAATGAAAAACGGTATGCTTGCTGCACTTAGCCATGGCGTAGGTGTTGGACTTTATGCGGCAGCTTCGTTACTTGGCTTAGGGACATTAATGGTTCAGTTTCCTACGGTATACCAAGTGCTTGTATATTTAGGCGCTGGGTATTTAGCCTATTTAGGTTTAAAAATACTATTAGTAAAACCCAGTAATGACGAACTGCAAGTACAAAAAAGCGAGGTAAGTGCAACTAAAGCGCTGCAAGATGGATTCGCCATTGCATTTTTAAACCCTAAATTAGCAATTTTCTTTTTAGCGTTGTTTTCGCAGTTTATAGACCCGCAAAATCTCACTTTAAGCATTGGCATTATTATGTGCTTAACCGTGTTTATAATTGATACCGGCTGGTATTTGCTAGTTGCAGTACTTACTGAGGTTTCAAAAAACCGCTTTGGTTTTACTAAGCAAAACCCATGGCTTGATAAAATACTGGGTGTTGTGTTTATTGCCCTTGCTATAAAGGTCGTTATTAGTTTGTAAGATTGAGTAGAGATTATTGAAGTTTACAGAGTGTATTTGTAGTTATATAGATAAAGGATTAAAACAATGACAAAACATATTTTAAAAAGTGCTTCATTCGATTACAAGGTAAAACAATATTGGATGGTTACTACTTCACTATTTGCAATGTTGGCTCTTGTTACTATACCGCTTATACCTATCATTTTACTTATAGTATGGCTGGTGGGCGGGCGAATACTCGCAGCTATGTCGGCTGACTTATTACCACAAAAATTGGTAGTTAAACGTGGCATATTATTTAAAGAAGAAAAATCTATTCCGCTTGAAAAAATAACCGATGTTGGATTAAGCCAAGGGCCGTTAATGCGACTGTTTGGGTTATATCGTTTAAGCTTTGAAACGGCAGGGCAGTCAGGAAATGGGGCTTTAGTGTCTTTGCTTGGTGTAGTTAATGCGAGTGAGTTTAGAGAAGCGATACTTGAGCAAAAAGATGTATTGGCTAATCAAGGTAAAACTTCGCAGCAGGCGACAGAACAAAGTGAGAAAGAGCTACTGAGAGCACTTACTTATAGTGTTAAAAATATTGAGCAGATGCTACTTGTTTTACTTGATGAAAGGCAGCAAAAGTAACTTATTTTTAAATACAGCCAATATCTTGCTTATAAGGATGTTTTTGTGACTACGGATATTGAAAATATATTTAATAATTATCCTCAGATAACTAAAAGTACGCTTATAAAATTACGGGAGCTAATTTATACCGTAGCACAAGAGCAAAACTTGGGAGCTGTGGAGGAGTCAATAAAGTGGGGAGAGCCAAGTTATAGCACAATAAATGGCAGCCCCATTCGCATTGGCTTTAAAGGATCATCATGTTATTTGTTTTTTCATTGCCAATCAAAGCTAGTAAGCACATTTAGAGAGTTGTATTTCCACACTCTCACTTTTGAAGGTAACCGGGCAATTGTATTAAATAGTGAAAAGCCATTACCAGAGTACCCACTTAAAGCGTGTATTAAATTAGCACTGACTTATCACAGCGTTAAACACCTACCTTTGTTAGGTGCATAACTGCAAGCACTTAAGTAGATGCTTAAAACACGCTACATATTTGGCTTGCATCACAGGTAATAACACTAACGTTTTCATAACCAACACGTGTTAGCGCTTCTGCACCAAGGGTTGCACGTGCACCACTGGCACAGTGTAAGTAAATTGGGCGTGTTGCATCTTTTTCTATTTCCATCAACTTCATTTCGAGTAACCCGCGCGGAATATTTATTGCTCCAACAGCTGCATTTGTTGCGTGTTCTGCTGGTTCGCGCACATCAATAAGTAAGCCTTTATTTTGTTCAAGCTCGAGCTTTGCTTGTGCTGCGTCAATACGGCGCTGGTTAGGTGTGATAATTTTAAGTAAATCAGGGATTGATGTAAGCATGCTTTTTTATTCCTTAAGGTTACGTTTGCGTAATTGTGTGATCATCAAATACAAACAACTAATAGCAGATTGAATTGAGTTTAGTGTAATAAAAACAGTAAGCCATATTCATCTAGGATCAAAATATTGCAGCTATACAAATACGGCAATTATGAGTCCCGCAATTAAAAAATGAGCTATTCAATTTTATTTAGTGTTTTATTTACTATATTCGTTTTTTCTATATTAGTAAATTCTAATGTTAGACATTAACAATGCATATATTTATACTCCAATCACTTTTTATAATAAGAGCATGCTATGAATATCGACTTTATTGCAATGGCTGGGAATGTGGCGCAGGCAGAGCAGTTATTAAAAATTTTAGCGAATAAAAATCGCTTAATGATTTTATGCTCTTTGCAAGATAAAGAAATGAGTGTATCGCAACTAAATGAAGCCGTACCTTTAGCACAATCGGCACTTTCTCAGCATTTAGCTGCACTACGAAAAGCGAATGTTGTTGCCACTCGCCGTGAAAGCCAAACTATTTATTATCGTATAATTGACGATAACGCAGTGCAATTACTTGGCACGCTATATAACTTATTTTGTAAAGACTAACGATTTTTAGTGGCGTGAGTAGCGCAGCGAAAGCAGGTTAGAATAACCTCAGCTCTATTGTATTGTTTTTGTGCTATTAATTTTTTGCAGCATTTGTACTTAAATAGATTTCGTACGAAAACAGCCACTATGCTTAGACGAAACTACAAATACATAACAGCATATTATCGCAAGGTTTAACCCAAGCGATAAGTTTGCGGTTAAAGATCATCTCAAATAAACGTAGCTATTTCATCGATAGATTTTTTATCCAGTGCATGAGCCGGTATTGTGGCATCTTCACTTGGGTAGCCTGCAATAAGTAACATATACGGGCGCTCGTTATCCCTATCTCGGCCACATATGTCGGTTAAAAAGCTCATTGGTTTTGGAGTATGAGTAAGGGTTGCCAAACCTGAACGGTGCAAAGCTTGAATTAAAAAGCCGGTAGCTAAGCCAACAGACTCATGCACATAATAATTCGTATTTTTATCATCAGTGCTTACGCCGCCCTTTTTTTGACTAAATACAGCTATAAGCCAAGGTGCATGCTCTAAATAAGGTTTATTGGCGTCGGTACCTAACGGTTTTAGCGCATCTAACCATTCTTCACCTGCTCGCCCTTCATAAAAAGAACGTTCTAGCTTTTCGGCGGCTTCTCTTATTTGCTTTTTTACATCGCTACTATTTATAGCAACAAAATGCCAAGGCTGATGATTCGCTCCACTGGGTGCTGTACCTGCTGCTTTTATACATGCTTCAATAATATTTTTTGGTACTGGGCGATCGCTAAAGCTGCGAATGCTATGGCGACGTTGGCTAGTGATTAAAAACTCGTTAGCGCGATTTAGCATTTCGTCGTGTGGGTATTCTATAAAGTCGTTTAATGGCTGACTTTGGTGATCTTGCATGGCTTTTCGCTTCTTATAAAAAGTATATGTGGTTTTTATACCGAGTGAATAAAGCGTAGGCAAGTGTTATGAGTTTAAATTATGTTTATTTGTTGTTACAAATTTAACCAGTAAGTAACTTATGTTCCTGTTTTTCTTGTGGTATAAAACATCATAAAAATAATTACTCATATTCAAGGAAGTAAAAATGCTATCAATAACTGGGTTATCTAAAACCTACGATAACGGCGTACATGCACTACAAGGTGTTGATTTATCTATCGGTAAAGGGATGTTTGGATTGCTTGGGCCAAATGGCGCAGGTAAATCATCGCTTATGCGTACCATTGCAACACTACAGTCGGCTGATTCAGGTTCAATTACTTTTGATGGCATTGATGTATTTAAAGACCCACAGGCACTGCGCCAACGCTTAGGTTACTTACCACAAGATTTTGGTGTGTACCCGCGTGTTAGTGCTTACGACTTACTGGACCATATGGCTGTTTTAAAGGGTATTCATAATAAAGCACAGCGTAAAGAGTCGGTTGAAGGGTTACTTGCGCACACTAATTTATATCAACATCGCTCAAAAGCGGTAAGTGGCTTTTCGGGCGGTATGCGCCAGCGTTTTGGTATTGCACAAGCCTTACTAGGCGACCCTGATTTACTAATCGTTGATGAGCCAACAGCGGGGCTAGATCCTGAAGAGCGTAATCGTTTCCATAACTTATTAGTAAGCTTAGGCGAGCAAAAAGTAGTTATATTATCGACCCATATTGTTGAAGATGTTGCAGAGCTTTGCCCAAATATGGCGGTGTTGGCTGGCGGTAAGATTTTACTGGAAGGTAACCCAATAACGCTTACCGATAAGCTCCAAGGACAAATTTGGCGCAAAGCCATGAGCCAAGAAGAAGCGCAAGAACTTGAGCCGCAATTACCGGTTATTTCTAAGCGCTTATTTGCAGGGAAAACAATTTTACATGTAATAGCAGAGCAGGCTCCACAAGGGTTTGAAGCAAGTAATGCAAATTTAGAAGATGTGTACTTTTCTACACTGCTTAATCATCGTAACAGCGAAGTAGCATAAGGAGGCGTTATGTTTTTTAATATGCTTGCGTTTGAGCTGCGCTATTTTATGCGCCAACCTTCGTTTTATGTGACCTCATTAATCTTCTTTTTTATGGCGTTTTTTATAAGCTCCAGTAGTAAGTTTCCGCTAGGTGGGGCGAATGTTCATATGAACTCGCCGTTCTCGATTATGCTTTTAACCGTTACATTTTGTACACTCGCTATGTTTTTAGTGGTTAACTTTGTTGCCAGCTCTGCTATTCGCAACAGTGAAAGCAAAATGGATGAGCTGGTATTTAGTAAGCCTGTTAATCCTGTGCCTTATCAAGCAGGGCGTTTTTTTGGTTCTTACTTAGTTGTACTTATTGTGTTTTTAAGCGTGCCATTGGGTGTGTTTTTAGGGTCGCAATTTGGTTTATTAGTTGGCTGGCTCGATGGCGAATTGATTGGTCCTAATAAGCTAATGTACTACGCTGCGCCTTATCTTTATTTAGCAGTGCCAAGTTTACTTGTGCTTTCGGCTATTTTTAATAGTGTAGCGGTCTATTTTAAAACCATGATGTCGGTGTATGTAGCAGCTGTTGTGATTTTTATAGCCTATCAAATTGCCGGCGTTTACTTTGATGATTTAGCATTTAGAAATATTGTTGTTTACGCCGACCCATTTGGCTCAGGTTCGTTAATTGATTTAACACGTTATTGGACTGTAAATGATAAAAACACAGAAGTGCTAACGCTCACAGGTGACCTTTTAGTTAACCGTATATTGTGGGTGGCAATCAGTGTTGCAATGTTTTTTGGCCTTGGAAAGCTAAGCAACCGCATAGTAACTAAAAAACAGAAGAAGCAATTTAAAGTCTCTGCTTTTGTACAAAATAAACAAGCTGCACTTATCAATAGTGCTAAAAATTATAAATCAGCGGGGATTAGTACTAAATCTCAGCTAATAATGCGCAGTATATTCGAACTTAAACAAGTTATATTTAGTGCTCCTTTTATGGTTTTAGCGGGTGTAAGCATTGTAACGCTTATGATCCCTCTGTTTGCGCCTATTGGTGCTTATGGCACTACTAACTGGCCTTTAACTCAGAATATGGTCAATATTATTAGTGGTATTTCCGGTTTATTTTTGTTTGTTATTATCGCTTTTTATAGTGCTGAGCTTGTGTGGCGAGAGCGACAAAGTGGCATGGGCGATATTGTTGACAGCTTTCCTGTACATAACAGTGTTTTTTGGGTGTCAAAAATACTGGCTTTAATCGCCGCTGTTTCTGGGTTGTTCCTCGTGGGAATGATACTCACAATTACAGTTCAGTTATTTAAAGGTCAATTTAATTTAGAGCTAGGACAGTATTTATTTAGGATTGTTTACTTATCGATTTTACCGTTGATTATGCTGACAGTACTCGCCTTCTTTTTACAGATTATTAGCCCGAATAAATATGTAGGAATGGGTTTGTTTATTTTGTATTACATAGCGCAAAAAGTAATGGGTTCTTATGGGTTTGAGCACCATATGTATCACTTTTCGCAAAGCAGTAGCGTACCGTATTCTGATATAAATGGTTATGGGCATTTCTTACAAGCTGCGCATTGGTACACATTATATTGGGGCGCGTTAAGTCTTGTTTTAGCGATTGTTGGGTTTGCGTTATGGCACCGTGGTCCTTCACAAACGCTGCGTACACGCCTGTCTATGCTTCGTTATAATATGTCGTTAAAAGGGCAAGCGATTGCGGTTATTAGTGCATTAGTGTTTGTTGGTGCAGGCTACAATATTTATAACAACACGCGAGTTTTGAATGAGTTTACTACGAGCGATGAGTTTCAAGACAAGCAAATAAGTTATGAACAGCAGTTTGCACAATACAAAGACTTAGCAGTACCTATGGTGACCGATGTTGACTTAACTGTTGATATTTATCCAAAAAAGCGTGCTTTAAGTGCTGTGGCAAAAATTAAATTTACTAATACCTCTAACGAGCCAATTACGCGAGTGTTAATAAGCTCACCTCAACACGCTAAAAGTTGGGATGTAGCTATGGCAGGCGGTAAGATAGTTGAAAAATTACCAGCGCTTTATTCAGCATGGTTTGAGTTTGAGCAGCCGCTTATGCCAAACGAAATAAGAGAAGGGCAACTGTCGGTTACTCGTGATCATACAGCCTTTACTGATAAAGACTCTGATACACAATTAGTTGCCAATGGCACTTTTATTAATAACTTGGAACTCCTTCCTAGCTTTGGTTATAGCCGTGGTTTACAGGTAGCTGATAAATTTGAACGCCGTAAGCATGATTTACCAGAACTTGAACGTGCCCATAAGCTAGAAGACAGTCAGTACTATACTCAAAGTGATTTTGGTGCAGCTAATGGGTTTATTAACTTTAAGGCAACGGTAACAACCGACGAGTCGCAATTTGCTATTACCCCAGGGTATTTACAAAGTGAAAGTGTAAAAGACGGGCGCCGCACTTTTGTTTATGAAATGGATGCGCCTATTTTAAACTTTTATGCGGTGCTTTCGGCTGAACTTGAAAGTAAAAAGGTTGAGCATAATGGGGTAAATATTGAGGTGTATTACCACAAAAATCATGCATGGAATGTTGACCGCATGATTGAGTCGGTACAAGACTCGATAGATTACTTTACACAAGCATTTGGGCCGTATCAGCATAAGCAGCTACGTATAATTGAATTTCCTAAGTATCGCTCGTTTGCACAAAGTTTTGCCAATACAGTCCCTTACTCAGAAAGCATGGGGTTTATTACAGACTTAAGAGATGAGAGTAAAGTTGACTACCCTTACTATGTTACCGCACATGAAGTAGCGCACCAGTGGTGGGGGCATCAAGTGTCGGGAGCAAATGTTGAGGGGAGCGCAGTTATGTCAGAAACGCTTTCACAATACAGTGCGCTTATGGTGCTTGAAAAACGCTTTGGCGCAGAGAAGCTACGTAAGTTTTTAAAATATGAGCTTGATAGGTACTTAATAGGGCGTACAGGGGAAGCCTTTGAAGAAATGCCACTATATAAAACGCAGTCTCAACAATATCTTCATTACAATAAAGGATCTGTGGTAATGATGGCGATTTATGATCGTTTAGGTGAAAAACGGTTAAATGATGCACTCAAAGCATTTTTAAATGAGTTTCAGTACCAATCAACACCATACCCAACAACACTTGATTTACTTAGCTATTTAAAACAAGACGCAACACAAGCAGAGCAAAGTTTTATTGACGATCAGTTTAAATATATCACCTTATATGAGCTTGAGATGAAAGATGTGTCAGTTACAGATAGCGTTGATAGCGAAGGATTTTATACTGTAACACTTAGCGTAGAAGCCGTTAAACAGCGTGCGGATGGCCAAGGTGAAGAAACTGAACAGCCGCTCGATGAGCTAATTGATATTGCATTGTTTAGCGATGACCCTGAAAACCTACTAGCTGAAGATTTTGTTATTTACTCTCAAAAGCACCAAATAGTATCAGGTATTAATACGATTGAGCTTAAAGTAAAAGAAAAGCCATTATTTGCGGGGGTCGATCCTTACATTAAGCTAGTCGATAAGGATAGTAAAAATAACCTAGCTAAATTTTAAGGTCTATCTACTAACCACTTAAACTGACTAATTTAAAGGCCGCCTTTATGCTAACACCGATCAGTTAAGGTATTTTTGATCGGTTGACCGATCTTTTGGTTGCTTCACAATACCCTTATCATCTTTTGATTATGAGGGTATTTTTATGCTTAGTCATTGGTTACTTGATA
>NZ_JADYXB010000020.1:0-64195 GCF_015864485.1 Pseudoalteromonas sp. SWN166 | reverse complement strand
CCTATTAAAAATAAGTAAGTGGCGTCCCCAAGGGGATTCGAACCCCTGTTACCGCCGTGAAAGGGCGGTGTCCTAGGCCTCTAGACGATGGGGACACATAAATGTATCACTAGGACAGTTGATTAGTTTAACTCACATCCTGAGTTTAAGGTAATTGCGTTTAGTACAAGTAAAGACTCGAGCTTTAATTGTGACGCTATTTTCTCGGTAAAACCGCCTTTAGCTAATTAAAGCTAAANTGTGACGCTATTTTCTCGGTAAAACCGCCTTTAGCTAATTAAAGCTAAATGGCGTCCCCAAGGGGATTCGAACCCCTGTTACCGCCGTGAAAGGGCGGTGTCCTAGGCCTCTAGACGATGGGGACACAGAAAACTGCTACCCTAGGACAAAACACTAATTTTTGGTGGAGCCATGCGGGATCGAACCGCAGACCTCTTCACTGCCAGCGAAGCGCTCTCCCAGCTGAGCTATGGCCCCAACTTAATCAATACCCGTCGTGATAAACACATCGTGTATCGCTTAGTGCGGGGCGCATTCTATGCACCACCCAAAATAAAGTCAACAGTTTTTTACCTAGCTTTATTTAAATGGTTTAATTTTCAACAAACTGGCTATCAAGCGTGCTAAAAAGTACAATTTGAATAAGATTCTAGCCCTATTGCTTATAATAACATCACTATATTGCAGCGAATACTCAATCAAGCCCTACTCTCCCTAATTGATGCAACAAAGTTGCATCAAAGAAAAGGTATACATTTATATGCAAATTGAACTTATTTAAAAAACTACCGAGTTAGGCCTCGCCAATCGCCTTAATCCTTTAACCGGTTGCAAAACAACAAGGCTTAAATATAAATACTGTAAGTATCGTCATCTTCACTCTATTACTAGATAAGTTTAATTCAGAAATGCTCGCTTATTTTTGAATAGAGGAACTACGGCTTTTTGAATAGAGGAACTACGGCGCCTTATGATTCTGCGTACAAGGATAGTAATGATATCTGATCTATCCAATTTTAAATCGAAGGCTATTACTGAAGAATGCATCTTTACGAGTTAGCTAGGGCTGGCTTGTGAAATAAAGTAAGTATAAAAAGAGAGTTTAAAGTGCTATTAATTCACTCACTTTGAGAAATTTAGATTGATTTTATTCTAAGGGTCTGCCCTATTAACTAAATAACTGATCCTAATATTAATCCATTTTGTCCATAGCAATGAAAAGTGATACCAATAAAAAGACAATGAGCTACGTACTATTATAATTCCCTACTCACTTTTAGGTGCTTATTTGAACTGCAATCTTAAATTTGACGATAAAATAGACTTCAACTGTATCCTATTGTTTATAAAACCTTCACTCAGTACATTTTTATCATTCAAGTGTTGACACATTTCCAACTCTATCTATAATAGCGCCCCACAACAACGCAGCAATGTGATGTTGTTTAGATGTGGGTGATTAGCTCAGTTGGGAGAGCATCGCCCTTACAAGGCGAGGGTCACTGGTTCAAGTCCAGTATCACCCACCACTTTTTATAAGTGTTCACATCTAAATTCTATATGGGTTGTTAACTCAATTAGAAAAAGAGAGCATCACCGCTACTTACAAGTAACGGCGAAGTTCACTGGTGAAAGTCCAGTACTATTTACTTTAATAGTAGCGTTTTAATTTATATGTGGGTCGTTAGCTCAGTTGGGAGAGCATCGCCCTTACAAGGCGAGGGTCACTGGTTCAAGTCCAGTACGACCCACCATTTTTTTAAAATGGTGTATATTACAAAAATCTAAATGGGTGATTAGCTCAGTTAGAAAAAAGAGAGCATCACCGCTATTTACAAGTAACGGCGAAGTTCACTGGTTCAAATCCAGTACTATTTATTTTAATAGTAGCGTTTTAATTTATATGTGGGTGATTAGCTCAGTTGGGAGAGCATCGCCCTTACAAGGCGAGGGTCACTGGTTCAAGTCCAGTATCACCCACCACATATAAAACCTATTATTATATTAATAGTTGAGTACTAAAATTGTAATATGGGTCGTTAGCTCAGTTGGGAGAGCATCGCCCTTACAAGGCGAGGGTCACTGGTTCAAGTCCAGTACGACCCACCATTTTTTTAAAATGGTGTATATTACAAAAATCTAAATGGGTGATTAGCTCAGTTAGAAAAAAGAGAGCATCACCGCTATTTACAAGTAACGGCGAAGTTCACTGGTTCAAATCCAGTACTATTTATTTTAATAGTAGCGTTTTAATTTATATGTGGGTGATTAGCTCAGTTGGGAGAGCATCGCCCTTACAAGGCGAGGGTCACTGGTTCAAGTCCAGTATCACCCACCACATATAAACCTATTATTATATCAATAGTCGCGTTTTAAAATTTAATATGGGTCGTTAGCTCAGTTGGGAGAGCATCGCCCTTACAAGGCGAGGGTCACTGGTTCAAGTCCAGTACGACCCACCACTACTTACAGTGGTGCATATTAAAATGTAATTTGGGTGATTAGCTCAGTTGGGAGAGCATCGCCCTTACAAGGCGAGGGTCACTGGTTCAAGTCCAGTATCACCCACCAAATTACATCAAGCGGTTTATTGATAATAAAGAATTAAATAACAAGCATACCTATTATATGTGGGTGATTAGCTCAGTTGGGAGAGCATCGCCCTTACAAGGCGAGGGTCACTGGTTCAAGTCCAGTATCACCCACCACATATAAATATGATTAAGTCATTTCCTTAGAAACAACTCCTCTTTACTATTTTAAATAATTTTATAAAAATTCAATTTATGATTTGCGTATAATTACCCTAGCTATAAAAAATGACATCATCACTACCTATTAATACTTCAGCCCTTACATCAAAACAAATAATCATTTCAATACTAACACGGCCAAATAAAGTCACTCTGAAGTGGAAATATGAACGTACTAGTTAAAATTAAGTACCTAATAAATACACCTATCATTTAAATTCCCTTGTAAGGCGTTAAACTGTTGATTATAGTCTGTGTTAAATACAATAACGCTTAAGCCAATGCCAACTAAGATCTATGCAAAAGCCAAAATACTTATAGTCGAGGAGCAACCACTTGCTCAAAGCTATATGAAACAATCGTTAGAAAGGCTTGGCTTTCGGCAGTTGCGCTTTGCCGATCATGCAAACTCTGCAAAAGAGCAGTGTTTAAGTGAAGAATTTGATCTAATAGTTTGTTCATTTAACTTAAGCAAACACCAAGATGGCTACCAGCTTTATGAAGAGCTACGTGTAAAACACCTTATAAAAAGTTCGACTGGGTTTATTTTCATCTCAGCAGAAACTAGTGGCTCACTCGTTCATAGTGTTCTTGAACTTCAGCCTGATGACTTTTTAGTTAAACCTTTTACAGTGCAAGAACTCAAAACACGCATTGAACGAATTTTAAAGCGAAAACACGATTTACAAACAGTGTATTCACTAATTGATGATGGTAACGATTCAAAAGCTATTAAATTTATTGATACCGCTCTAGATAAAAAAAATAATAATTACAGCCCTATCCTATTGCGCTTAAAAGGCGATGCACTACTTCGCTTAAAACGCGATCAAGATGCAAAAGACTTTTTTAAATCTGTTCTCGATATTCAAAAATTTGCTTGGGCAAAAGTGGGCTTAGTAGAGGCACTTATAGCTAATAACGAACATATTTTGGCGCAGCGAATGCTCAAAACAATGCTTGAGCGCCAAGAAACTAGGTTAGTAGCACTCGATTTATTAGGTAGATTAGAAATAAAACTAAATAAGTTTGAGCTAGCGCAGAGCTTTTTAAGTCAAGCAGCAGAAATTGCACCACGCAATATTTCACGTCAAAAATCGCTAAGCAATGTGTCGCTAATTAATCACGACTACGAAAAAAGCTATTTGACTCAAAAAGATATAGCCACCTTTGCAAAACATTCAATACACGACCACCCGGATGTATATTTAAATGCAGCTCGTGCTGGTATCGACTTTGCGTTAACGACGGATCAAACCGATCAAATACAGCGAATTTCAAGGCAAACTAATCAGTACATTAATGATTTAAAAAAACAGTTTCCTAATAATGCGAATCAAGCTCAAATTGATGTACTTAATGCACGACTTCATTATTTAAAAGACGAGCACCAAAAAGCTAAAAAGCTAATTGAGCAGCTTGATGATGACGATACTCACATCCGATCGGTTGATGGCGCACTTGATAAAGCAAAGGCGTTTCATGAGCTGGGATTTCATCAAAAGGCACAAGCCTTATTCACTCAAATAATCAGCCACTGTGAAAGACACCCTGCGGTTAGCGACACAACTTACTTGCGTTATATTCAGCAGCAACAAAGTGAGCGACGCGATATTAAAATGGGTCCGAAAGAGCTTAATAACCATGCGGTTAATCAATTTAATAAAGGCCAATTAAATACGGCACTGGAAGCGTTTACACAAGCATTTAGAGTCATGCCTCGTAATCAAAGTATCGCACTTAATTTATTACAGTGTTTATTTGATTCAACCAAGCAATCTGGCAGCTCATTCAATATAGAACTTGCTAAAAGATGCTACGCCCTTCTTGATAAAGCTAAGTTACAAGCAGATCAGACGCAGCGTTTAGATAAGATTTTGCATATAGCAAAAGAAATGAATTTAGATATTCAAAGCGCTAGGGCGCGTTGATCTTTGGTGGGTGAATTTTCAGCAGTATGTTTGGTTTTTAGGCAAGGCGGAGCCTATGTAGTGTGGTTATTCCCCATGAATAGGCGATAACGCAGCATAAATACCAAACATGCGCTGCCCTTTGGGTTCTTTCTAGGGACGATTAACTCTTTGTTGCTCGGTTTTTACTTAGCCCACTAGGTTACAAACCTCGCGCCGCGATTTAATCGCCCCTAGATTGAACAAATTTCAATCCACAAAGATCAACACGCCCTAATAAATAAAATATTAGAGTTTTTTCATTGATGCGGCATTAACGCAATAACGCAAACCTGTTGGCAATGGACCATCTGGAAAAATATGCCCTAAGTGCGAATCACACACGTTACAAATCACCTCTATGCGCTCCATACCATGACTTGTATCGCTTACATAACCAATTGCTTCAATTGTTGCAGGTTGCGTAAATGACGGCCAACCAGTACCGCTATCAAACTTTTCATCTGCATCAAACAATAGATTATCACAGCAAATGCACACATACTTGCCAGGTTCGAGCAATGTGCAACTTCCCGAGCTACCTGGGCGCTCTGTTCCCTTTTTACGTGTTACGTAATATTCATCTTCTGATAGTTGCATCCGCCACTGCTCATCAGTTTTGACTACTTTTTTACTCGGGGTAGGATTGCCGTTGGTGGCAAAATTAATAACATCATTCCACTTCAACATAATAACCTCATTGAATAGTTGATTAGCGGTACTTTCTAAATTTATAGAGAAGTATCACCAAGTATTACGTTTTTGAATAGAGCGAAGATCAGCCTAATCAAAGGTAATGCTTTGCTTTTCTGAATCGGTAAGTATTCGTTTAATAAAACGAGCTAGTTCTGCTTTTTTTACAGGCAAACTAACGCTCATTTGACGCTCGTTATTACTATAAATTATTAGCTCGTCATCCTTAGTTGTTATGCGTTCGATACTTTCAATAACTAACCAATCAGGACCGTGCTTTTTATCAAAAAATCCCATCAAACTAAAAAGTAATAAGTGCTGGGCATCTCGTTGAATAAAATCTTCTAACCTATTTCTTGATTTAAATAGCGGGGTAAGTCTATAAATACTTGAACAAAAAATAAATATCCATAATCCAAATAACACTTTAAACCACATAAACTCTAAAAGCTCAGTGCTAATCATTAAAATAACAAGCACTAATCCTATTAGCGAAACCGCTATCGCTATTTTTTTATTTACAGCGTCCACATCTAATCCCTTTTAAGTCGCTTTTTTTCTTCTGATGCTTTTTCCGTCGGCTCAGGCCAATCATTGAAAAAAACAGTTAAATAACGGCTTTTCATCAAATACCACAGTACCCATAAAACAATCATCATTTGTATGGCTAAAAATGGTGAAAATCGATAATGACTATGCGCAGCTTGAATGCTTAACCATGTCAAATCAACAACGGCGCATAAAATAAGGGGCCAACGCATATGTCGCCATATTTTTGCTAGCCTGTCGCTCGCACTATGCGAATCTCGAGGCCTGCGTAAGCAAAATAAAATAGTCGGTATTATTGCAACACTTCCGATTGCTATTGCGATAAAAAAATCATTTTTATTTTTAAAAAATAACGACATTAAATCCAGTTCAGGCCTGCGGCTTAAAGCCGCTATCACCCAAATAAAATAGCCGCGTAAAAGCACAAGTACACTTAAATGAAATGCAATAGGTGTACGGTAACTTCCGTACTTATCCCAGTATTCTGGCCCATATCGGCTCATTTTTGTTTTCCTAACCGTTATGCTTTATAAGCAGCTCTATTAACTCATCTTCCGTCAGTATGTCGATACCTAGGTCTTGCGCTTTAGTTAATTTTGAACCTGCTTTTTCACCTGCTACTAGTGCATCTGTTTTAGCCGATACACTACCCGATACTTTGGCGCCTAGTTGCTGTAAGCGTGCTTTAGCATCATTACGATTAAGTGTATTAAGCGTACCTGTAAGTACATAAGTAAGCCCTGCTAGCGGCTGTTCTTCCTCAGAAGGTGCACTTAGTGCTGGCCAATTTACGCCTTGCTCTATAAGCGCATTAACAACTGCTAAATTATGCTCTTCATCAAAAAAGCCACGAACATGAGCAGCTACTATTTCGCCTACATCGCTCACCTGCGTTAAACTATCAATGCTGGCATTTATTACATTTTCAAGGGATAGGAAGTGATTTGCTAAATTTTGTGCTGTTGCTTCACCGGCTTCACGAATACCCAAAGAGTATAAAAACTTAGCAAGCGTAGTGCCTTTAGCCTCTTCAAGCGCTGTTACCAAATTTTTAGCCGACTTAGGTCCCATGCGCTCAAGAGATTCAAAATGCCCTTGTTTTAATATAAACAAATCAGCCGGTGTTTTTATAAGCTCTCTATCGACTAGCTGATCAACAATTTTATCGCCAAGGCCATCTATATCTAGTGCCTTGCGCGAAGCAAAATGCTTAATAGCCTGCTTACGCTGCGCAGGACATACAAGCCCGCCAGTACAACGAGCTACAGCTTCGCCTTCTACTTTTTCAACATGGGAGTCACAAATTGGGCACGTTACAGGAAACTCTATATCGCGTGCATTATCAGGGCGGCGTTCAAGCACAACTTGAGTTATTTGCGGGATCACGTCTCCTGCGCGGCGAATAATAACTGTATCGCCCACTTTTACACCTAAACGAGCAATTTCATCGCCATTATGAAGTGTTGCATTTGATACTGTTACGCCACCTACAAAAACAGGCTCTAAGCGTGCAACCGGTGTAATAGCACCCGTACGTCCAACTTGAAATTCAACATCAAGTAATTGTGTTATTTCTTCTTGCGCTGGGAATTTATACGCAATAGCCCAGCGAGGAGCACGCGCTACAAAGCCTAAACGCTCTTGTAAGGTCTTTTGATTTATTTTTATTACTACGCCATCAATTTCATATTTAAGCTCACCACGGCGCGTTAAAATATCGCTGTAATACTCAAGCGCTGCTTGTGGGCCTTCGACTAGTTTTGTTTCAGGGCAAAGCGGTAACCCCCAATCAGTCAACTTTTCTAATTGCTGATAATGATCCTCAGGGATATTGCCATCAGCAACAAGCCCGGTACTGTAAGCGTAAAACATAAGTGGCCGTTTGGCGGTGATTTTAGAGTCGAGCTGACGTAAGCTACCCGCTGCGGCATTACGTGGGTTAACAAATACTTTTTCACCGCGTTTTTCTGCCTCAGTATTCAATTTATCAAAGCCAGCGCTGTCCATAAATACTTCGCCGCGAACTTCAAGCTCTTTTGGGTAATCACCACGTAGCTTGAGCGGTACATTACGAATAGTTTTAACATTTTGAGTAATGTTTTCACCAGTAAAACCATCACCTCGCGTAGCCGCTTGTACAAGCACACCATCTCGATAAATAATCGATACGGCTAATCCATCAAGTTTTGGCTCACAACAAAAAGTAAGCTCATCACTACTCATTAAACGCTCTTTTATACGGCGATTAAACGCAGTGAATTCTTCTTCACTAAACGCATTATCAAGCGATAACATGGGTACTTGGTGCGCTACTTGCTCAAATTTACTAAGTGCTGCACCGCCTACTTTTTGAGTAGGAGAATCAGCGGTTAAAAATTCTGGGTGCTGTGTTTCTAGTGCGCTTAGTTCGCGTAATAACCTATCGTATTCAGAATCAGGAATACTAGGGGTGTCGAGCACATAATAATTATAGTTGTGTTGCTCTAATGTAGTACGAAGATGATTAACTTGCTCACTAATGCTGCTAGACATTTAAACCTCAATAAACATAAAAAAAGCCACTTTGACGATTCACCGTCCAGTGGCTTATAAAAATATAATGTATGCGTTATTTACGCTGAAAAAGAACGGACCTGCTCAACATATTGTCTTACGCGATCTACCGTCATTTCATTTCGCTCAGCATCTAAAATTTGTGCACCAAATTCATCCGCTAATTTTTTAGCTGCGCTGTGCAACATATTAAATGCAGCTAAGCCATCGCCGTCGCAAGGTAATGTCATAAATAAGCTTACCCCAGCGGTACTAAATTGTTCCATATTATCAATATCGAACGTACCTGGGTTGTACATATTTACTAATCTAAATAAAACAGGGCCTTGACCAGCCGGATCTAAGTGGCGATTAAAAAAGCCTTCCTCAGAATATTTAAAACCTAAAGTGTTAACTGCTGGCAATAATTTACTACCTTGCATGCTAAGCTCTTCTGGCATTTGAATATGCACAATAACAAAGTCAGATATTTGGGCAGATGCTTCTTCAGCGCTTTGCTCTTTTGCTTCTAGGTCATCAACTATTTCTAAGTCATCTTCAATAGGAACTTCTGGGACACTCGTATCAATTTGCGGCTCATTTTCATCAAAGTTAAGCTCACCAAATTGCGGCTCGTCACGTTCGTTTTGCATAAGCTCTTTTGGCTCAGCCTCAGTACGAAACGGTTTAGATGAAGCTGGTGCGCTCTCTTGCAATGGCTCAACCCGTTCATTATCCGATATTTCTGGGCGGTCTTTTTTTCTAACAGACCACAATCCATGTATTAATAAACCACCAATGACAACTACACTGATAACGATTAAAACCCATCTTAATTGTTCGGCCATCCCCTCACCTTTTATTATTTGATATGCCTAAAGCCTGTATATTAATTAAAAACTAATACACTTGTTATAAAAATTTATACGTGTGCAAGTTGCACAGCTTGTTCTATATCTACAGCAACCATACGCGATACGCCAGGTTCTGCCATAGTAACACCCGTTAATCTACCTGCCATTTCCATCGCAATTTTATTATGACTAATATAAATAAACTGCACAGATTGTGACATTTCTTCAACCAAACGACAAAAACGCACAACGTTGGCATCATCTAATGGTGCATCTACTTCGTCCAGCATACAGAAAGGAGCTGGATTGAGCCTGAATATAGAAAACACTAATGATAATGCGGTCAGCGCTTTTTCTCCACCACTTAACAAATGAATTGTTGAATTTTTCTTTCCAGGTGGTCGTGCCATTATACTAACACCACTTTCGAGTAAATCGTCACTGGTTAATTCTAAATACGCGCTCCCGCCACCAAAAACTTTAGGAAAAAGCTCTGCAAAGTCTTCGTTAACTTGATCGAACGTCGCTTTAAAGCGTGTTTTAGTCTCACTATCAATTTTACGAATAGCCCCTTCAAGAGTACTTAACGCTTTGGTTAAGTCATCTAATTGATTATCAAGATAATCACTACGGGCTTTAGCTAAATCAAACTCTTCTATTGCCGCTAAATTTACCGCGCCTAATTTTTCTAACTGATTAGTAAATCCGGCTAACTGATTTTGCGCTGCACTTAAGTTCAATGAATCAGGTAATTCATCGAGTATTGCTTTTAAACTTTGCTTTAAATCTTCTAATGGTTCGAGGGCAAGCTGCGCTTTTATAAGTAAACTTTGTTCTTCAATTGTTAGCTTTTGATGTTGCTCTTGCAAGCCCACCAGCTCACCTTGTGAATTTTTAAGGCTTGCTTGCTTAGTGTTTAAGCTTTCTTTGGCTTGAACTAATTCTTTTTGAAGTAATACCAGCGCCTGTTCACCTTTTTGATGCTGCGCTAAAAGCTGCGTTATTTTATCGCTAAGCGCTTGCTCGGGTATAAGTAGTTCTTCTATTTCATTAAGTAATTCTTGTGCGCCTTCAGAGGCACTAACATGCTCTTGCTCTGCATGGCTGAGTTTAGTTTGGCTTAACTGCCATTCACTGCGTGCCTTTTGCTCAGTGAGCGTTGCCTTATGCGCTTGCGTTTTATATTGCTCAAGCATGCTTAATGCTTCGCTATAATTTTTATCACTTTGTGAGCGCAGGCTATTCGCAGCGTCTACCTCATCCGTTAAGCTAAGTTGTTGCTTATTTAAGACTTCAAATTGCGTAGTTTGTTCATCAAGCACGGTATTTAATTGCAAATGCTGAGTGGTTAACTGCTGCTTTTGCTGCTGTATTTTTTCAAGCTGCAGCTTAAATTGCGCTACTTGCTGCACAAGCATATCGCTTCGCGTACTACCTACCGCTATATTTTGCGCAAGTTCATGTATCGCTTCTTTTAGCTCGCTCTGCTCGTTAGTTAACTTTACTTGCTTGGCTGTATGTTCATCACGAGTCGATGTTATGTGCTTTAGCTCATCCTCGGCACTAGTTAACTGCTGAGCTTTATCCTGTAATTGCTTATGCTTTAAAAGTAATGAGTTTTCGGCATTGCGATCGGCGCTTACATGCCAATTTCGACCATATAATGCACCACTTTTATCCATAACGGCTGTATAAAAATCATCTTTTAGCAGGGTTAAATCACCGCTCTCGCTATAAGCAATACGCGTTAAATGTTCTGGATACACGCCGCTTGTTATGAATGCCGCTAAGCTATTTTCAGCAATGTGCTTAGTACTAATTGGCCACACACTATTATCAGCTTGCTGCTCACTTACATTTAAATGCTCTAGCGATTTAAGTGCTTGCTCTATTAAGGGCTCAAAGCCTTCTTCAACACTTAGCTGATTAAACAACACATTAATTTTTTCATTTTCTTCATCAAGCCCTAATGTACTTTTAAGCCCAGTTATACTGGCTTTTAACTCATTTATTGCTTGAGTAAGTGCTGAGTATTGCTTTTGTGAGTTATTAACACGCTCATTTTGTAATTCAAGCTTAGCACTGCACTGTGTATGCGCTGTTTGTTTAGCGGCCAGTTCTTGAGTTAATGTTTGTGTTTGCTGTGTTTGCTGCGTTAATTGTTGTTCTACATCGCTACTTTGTAAGTCAGTAAGCTGCGCATTTAACTGATCAATTTGCTCGTTAACGTGGCTTATTTGCTGCTGAGTTTGTTTAATGTGACTGCTATGCAGTTGCGCATTATTATTGAGTTGTTGCTGTTGCTCACACAAAGCTTGCCAGTGAGTGTTACGGCGCTGCTTCAGTGCTAATAATTCCTCAAGCTCATGCGTTAACTTCCTAACTTGCTCTTCGCACACTAGGCTGTTTTCACTTGCCTCTTGCAGGGCTTCATTTAGTTGCTCGCACACAATTTGCTGCTGCGTTTTAACTTCAGTGCTATGGGTTTGGCGTTGCTGTAATTTAATTAAATTTTGTTTAAGCGTTTGAGTTTGTTGCTTTACATTTATTTGCTGTTGCTCAGCGCGGGTAAGCTCGGTGTGTATTACATGTTGCTGATGTTGTGCATCGCTTAGTTTATCTTGCTGAGCTTGTACTTGCCCTTCTAAGCTTGCAAGTACATCGTCATGCCCTGAGTTAGCTGTTTTAAAAAACGAAATCTGATCGTTCAGCTTTTTAATTTGGACACTTTTTTCAAGCTGCTGCTGATGTAACTTTTGCCATTTTAAAACCGCAATTTGCCCTTTTAACGTTCGCTCTTGCGCTTTTAACTCGCGGTATTTTTTTGCATCAACTGACTGCACAGCGAGTTTATCTAACTGGCTTTGCAGCTCTTTACGCACATCGAGTAAACGTTCAAGGTTTTCGCGGGTGCTTTTTATACGAGTTTGTGTTTCGCGGCGGCGCTCTTTGTATTTAGAAACGCCAGCGGCTTCTTCTAAAAATACGCGCAGCTCTTGTGGTTTGCTTTCTATTAAGCGCGAGATCATGCCTTGTTCAATAATCGCGTAGCTTCGCGGACCAAGGCCAGTACCTAAAAATATATCGGTAATATCGCGCTTACGGCATTTACTACCATTTAAAAAATATAGTGACTGCCCGTCGCGCGTTACTAAACGCTTAATGGCAATTTGGTTTCTGTCGGCAAATGTATTTGAAGGATTACCTTTGTCGTTATCAAAAACAAGCTCTACGGAGGCCTGCGATATGGCTTTACGATTAGTTGAGCCATTAAAAATAACGTCGGTCATGGCATCGCCACGCAGATTTTTAGCAGAGCTTTCACCTAGCACCCATCGCACTGCATCAATAACGTTCGATTTGCCACAGCCATTAGGGCCTACAACACACGTCATTTGATCAGGAAATGGAATTTTAGTGGGCTCTACAAACGATTTAAAGCCCGCTAATTTAATAGTGCTTAAGCGCATCTTATTGTTATTACCAATTTATTATTGTTATTTGTCATAAACAATTTAACCCATAATTTACTAATAGATTAAGCTTGTCGTTTGAAGTTATCTAAAATAATACCGGTTGCCATTGCAACATTAAGCGACTCTGCTCCACCAAAAGCGGGAATGGTGATTTTATTGGTCACTAAATTTGCACATTCCTCGCGTATACCATGCGACTCACTGCCCATTAGTAAAACGCCTGAGCCCGTAAATTGGGTTTTATGTACACTTTGCCCATCTAAAAAAGCACCATAAACAGGTAGGTTTAAAGACTGTAAATACTCAGGTAAATCAACTTGGCTTACCGACACCCTTACAAATGAGCCCATTGTGGCGCTAATTGTTTTAGGGTTGTAAGCGTCAGCGCTGTCGGTGCTAGTTACTATATGTTTAATGCCGTACCAATCAGCCACTCTAATTATAGTGCCTAAATTACCTGGGTCTGACACGCCATCAAGCGCGAGTATTAAGCCATTGGCTTTAGGTAGCTCTGCATTTGGCATATCAACAATAGCAATAGCTGCATTATTACTCACTAATGTACTGGCTTTAGTAAGAGACTCTTCATCCGCTTCAATAAAATTAGCGTGCTGATATTTACCTTGGTACGTACTTATAAATTCATCAGTAGCAAAAATATTAACCGCATTTAATGGGCTGTTTAATAACTCAAGTACGTTTTTTTCACCCTGTACAAGGTATTGATTATATTGCTTTCGGTACTTTTTTTGGCCAAGTTGGCGAATAAGCTTGAGTTGGTTTTTTGAAATCATAACAGCCCCATAAAATTATCCGCCCAGTATAACAGATTTAGCAATCACTTCTGAACTTCAAAAATACAAAAGTGCTTATTAAGCGACATCTAAACTCGCTATTTTTTTAGCGCTTCTCTCAAAAGTGAGATTAATGCGCATAAACATCCCTTTAATGGTTTCTACTTGGCTACTTTCACCTGCTGCATCTACTAGCTCTGCGTATAAGGCGTCCGATTTATTTTTAAACTCATTACTACACTTACCTTTAGTAGCTAATAAAAAAGCATCTGCAAGGGATTGCTGCCAGCTAATAAGTTGCTTTAAATCCTTACCCGCTAGATTTGTACAAATTGACTGCAAGCGAATAGATGCATGCCCTACATTTAAAGCCGTTAAGGCTAAATCGGTAATAGCGCGTGAATGCGACCCTTGATCGTAGTTAGTTAAGCGCAGTAAGCGGTCAGACATTCTACGGTTATACCAAATAGCTGGTGTTCGCTGCTGATGTATTTGAAGCAAATCTTGATGAGTTGTTTTAAACACTCTATGCACAAGCAAGCGTACACTGGGCCCTGTTATTAAATGAAATACCCAAAACAAAATACTCACACCTGTAAAAATAGCCATGGCAGCGCTTAATGTATAGTCGATAGAAAACGCTAAGCTCATATCGGTGCTTGGACGCACTAAAATAGAAAACGGAATACAAAACCCTAAACCGTAAGGTAGTGTAGCTCTATCGCCAAGCAGTAGTAATCCTAAAAAGTAAGGGCCTGCTAGCACTAAAATTAAAATCTCTAATTGCCCACCACTTTGCGATAATAAATTAAGCGCGTAAAAAATAGTTACAATTGATGCGACCACTATGCCAATAAGTAGGCGCTTTATTACCACCTTTAACATGGCAAGCGGAATACGCGCTAACATGATTGAAAAAATTACCGGTAAAATCATGATCATTAATGCAGCTGACGAGCCTGTACTTATCCAAATGCATGCGCCAATAACAAAAACGAGACTCGTTCTAAGCCCTACAAAAATACCTGCTAGCGGGTCGCGATAAGTAAGCATACTTGGGGCATTTAGTAAGCTTTTGTCTCGCTCCTCAAGTGCCTTATAAGCTTTTAGTAAAACGGTTAACTCTGAGGCCACTTCTAACGCGAGTGACAGCATATGAGATTCAAAGGGAGAGTCTGTTTGGTTATCAGCTTTAAGGGCTGTTAAGTTTTTTCTGTATGTTTTTACTTCACCCGCGCAATACTCAAAACAATCTGACTTTGCAATATTGCATAAAACATCACTTAAGTTTTGCATTAGCTTGGTTAAGTCGGGGGTGATTAGCTCAGTGTGGCTGCGCTGTAAACGACCAAATATTTGTATTAAAGCAAGTAACGAGAGCACTTTTTGCGAAACTTGGTTAGCAGCGCGCGAACGACCAGGGCCTTTCGGGCCTTCGTACCTTACAGCACTTGAGTCTTCGTTTATTACGCCCAGTGTGGCCATAATTCCATCGATTTGCTGATGACGTTTTTCGTGGGTGCCTTTTGTGTCTATTTCGGTAACTAGGTAGTTAAGTGCTTGGTTAATAACAGAGCGAGCTTGAACCTGTAATGTCTCTTTAACTTTAACTGGCCAAAATAAATGGCTAACTAACCCCGCACAAATAGACCCAACCACTATCTCGCTCATACGCGATTGTGCTATATCAAACACAGCTTGGCTGCTTACTGTTGTTGGGTTTGCCATAACTAAAAGTACTATAATTTCGGCCGTTACAGCTGCCATTGCAAAAGCATAAACAAAATTAGCTTGGCGCACCATTGCCGAAAGCGCTGAATTTAACCCAAGCCACAATGCTAAAGTCCCAAGCGCTAAATAAGGGTAAGGCATAAGCTGAGTAAGCAGCAATATACCAAATAAGCCACCAATAATAGTGCCTACAATTTGGCAAATTGCTTTTTCTACAACTAAACCGCTTTCTGGCCGTAACTGCAAAAATATAGCTGATACTAGTGCCCAATAAGGCCTATCAAGATTGAGATACATAGCAACGCTTAACGACATTGCCATAGCAATAACGCCTTTTGTTGCAAAAATAATGGCCTGTTTTTTAGGAAAAAACAAATTCCTCAATACATCACCCAAGGCGTTCTCCCTACTGAGTATTGAGGTGTATTGTGGCGGTCATTCCGGCGCTAAGCTGAATATCCTCAGGCACCGAATCTAGTTTTATATCAACAGGAATTCGCTGTGATAAACGCACCCAGTTAAATGTTTGCTGTACCACGGGTAAAAGCTGTGTATTACTTTGCGTGTTTGTATTCGCAATGGCTTTACCCACACTAATTACATGCCCGGTTAAAGCCTTGCCACCGCTTAACAGTGATATTTTAGCTTTTTGATTGTCATGGATTAAAGGAATTTTAGTTTCTTCAAAGTAACCCGTAACGTAAAACGAATCTGATTTTACAATGGCAAATACCGATGTGCCTTGAGCTACGTAATTACCTTGGCGTAAGTTTAAGTTAATAATTTGTCCACTAACGGGGGCATACACTTTTGTTCTATCAAAGTTAAGTTGAGCTAATGCTTGATCTGTTTTTGCAAGCTCATAATTGGCTTTTGCTATTTTTGAATTAATGCGTGTTGACTCAAGCCCTTCTTCACTAATTGCTTGCTGAGTGTTTAAACCTTTTCGGCGAGCTAGTTTATGTTTTGCCAACTCCCAAGTGTATAAAGCATTTTCAGTAGTCGCTTTACTCCTATCAAGTGCCGCTTGGTAGCGTTTGTTGTCAACACTAAAAAGTAAGTCACCTTTTTTTATATTTTGACCATCTTTAATGTTTAGCCCAGTTACCCACCCCGACACATCGGGCGAAACGGTGACTATTTCAGCTCGAATACGGCCGTCTCGAGTCCAAGGAGTATGCATGTAATCAGTCCATACCCATCGTCCTGCAAATACAGCGGCTATAACAACGATTATGGTTAAAAGTATACGTAGATATTTTGTCATCTAATTTATCTTCCACTGAGTAGGTAAACGGTTAAGGCCAAATAACAAATAAATAAAGACACCTCAAACCAGGCCACCTTCCAAATACGGTCGTGCCAATCTAAACGATGTAATATAAAACGTGTAATGGCTGTTAAAATAAAAGCGATAGGAAAGTAAATAATCAAAGGGCTAAACTCTACCCCGCCTAAAACAACAGCTTGCAGCATAATAAAAATCCATATGTGTTTAAAAACGGTTAAAAGTTGAGTGCGATAAAGCAGATATCTAATTATATTAATTTTGTGCTTAATTTAAAATTAATAGTCACACAGTTTTAAGCCTACTGCTATTACTTATAGTCTTTTAATCAGCTACTTGCAAAACTGTGGTGTTATTATAAACATTGAATTTTGCACCAAATTTAGGTAAATTAACAAAAAAACAACATGGATATAATTTTAATGGAATCAATACACCCTACTACCCCCGAAGCAAACCCACCAGTAAATGAGCCAGCTGAACCCATTTTTAGCGGAAAAGTGCAGTTTAGTGGTAAAGGCGGTGAGTTTTTTGGCATTTGGATTGTAAATATATTACTGAGTGTTATTACCCTCGGCATATACTCAGCGTGGGCTAAAGTACGTACACATCGCTACTTTTACGGTCATACTCGCATAGATGGTCATAGCTTTGACTACCTAGCAACGCCAATTCAAATTTTAAAAGGCCGGATTTTAGCGGTTATTGTGTTTTTTATTTATACATTCTCTATTAGCTTTATGCCTATACTTGGCCTGTTTATTGCTATTGGTTTTATCTTTTTAATGCCATGGATTATTAACCAAGGTTTACGTTTTAATTTGCGTATGACGCGCCATCGTAATGTTCGCTTTGCTTTTAAAGGCAGTTATGGCGAAGCCTTTGTTAACTTTATACTGTTACCTATAGCAAGCATATTTACGCTTTATTTATTAATGCCTTATGTTATAAAGCGTATTGATAGCTATATCCATAGCAACATTAGTTACGGCGACAAACCACTTACTGTAAATCTAAAAGGCGAAACCTATTACCTAACAGCGCTAATTTGTTTTGTGGTCAGCTCTATCACCATGGTGGTATTTATGGGGATTTTAGGATTATTTGGCCTCAACTTATTAGATGTTGAAAATGCACAAAACTTAGAAAACTCCCCTGCTATGGTTATGCTTCCTATATTTATGATGATTGCCTACGTACTGATGATTGCAATAGTTTCAGCTGTATGGCACGCCGCTATTCGTAATCACATTTTCGATAACAGCCACTTTGAAGGCGTTGCTACATTTAAATCAGAGCTAAAACCAGTTCCTTTCGCTGTTTTACTACTCACTAATATGTTGGCTATTGTATTTTCTTTAGGGCTTGCATACCCATGGACAAAAGTACGTACATCAAAAATGCTTGCCGATGTAACTAACGTCACTATTTATCCTGGTGCATTGAATCTGATTGATACCGCGCAGGATCAGCAATCATCATTTGCTGAAGAAGCTGCAAACGTATTCGATATTGACCTTTCTTTAACTTAAGAGCTCACTATGCATGTAAAGGGACATTTTTTCCCCAAAGCATCGAGTAACTATCAAGTGTGTGTTGCAACTATTAGCGACACACACATTGAAGTTATCAACGATGAACGCGTTATAGCTCGCCACGCAATCTCAAGTCTAAAATTAAGTTCGGGGATGGCAGGACTTGCTGACGAACTAAACTTTGAAGATGGTAGTCGTTTTATTCCACTAGATGTAAGTTACAGATGGCCATTTAAAGAAAATAACCATCACGTAATGGAGCGTCTTGAAAAAAGTAAATGGGCCATTTTAGCCGCCGTAATTTTTACGCCACTTTTTATGTGGTTAGTACTTTATAAAGCGGTACCGGCCATTGCTGTTTACAGTGTTGATACCCTGCCACGTAATGTTGTGGAACAAATGGGTGAGCAGAGTTTTACCCTTATTAAAAAAATTGCGCTTGACCCAAGTGAGCTGCCAGAAGAGCAGCAAGCTAAAGTACAAGCACACTTTAAAGATATGCTTAATGCGTTATCGCTTGATCAATCAGTTTATAGATTATCGTTTTATAAATCAGACAGCTTTGGCGCTAATGCATTCGCACTGCCCCATGGTCGCATAGTCGTCACCGATGAGTTAGCCAATTTACTTGCCGATAAACCCAATGCGCTAAAAGCGGTATTGCTACACGAAATGGGCCATGTAGTCCACCAGCATAGCGTTCGTATTACAGCGCAATCTGCCGCAAGTACGATTGTGTTAGCGGTTGTATTTGGTGATTTAGAAGGGGTTGCAGAGGTTGCATTAGGTACAGGTGCATCGTTTGCTCAGCAAGGGTTTTCACGTAATATGGAACGTGAAGCCGATAGCTTTGCACTCATACAACTTGAACACTTAGGATATTCGAGCAATGATTTTGCTGATGCAATTGAAGCACTGCAAAGTGCACATACTAGCGAAAACGAACATCTCGAAAAAGTGAATAACTTATTAGAGTATTTATCTAGCCACCCAAGTGCACAAGAGCGTATTGATAATGCTAGGAAATAAATATAAAAAAGGACACACGTAACGTGTGCCCTTTTACATTTAGCTTTATTAGTACTTATTTTTATGTGTCCACAAATGCAGTAATTCGCTCGCAATGGTTGCAGCGGCAATTGCGGTAAGCTCGCTTTGGTCATACGAAGGTGAAACTTCTACCACATCCATACCTACCATGTTTATGCCTTTAAGCGCACGCAGTACTTTAAGTACTTTATCTGACGTTAAACCACCACACACAGGAGTGCCTGTACCAGGCGCAAACGCAGGGTCTAAACAATCTATATCAAAGGTTAAGTAAACAGGTAGGTCACCTACTCGTTCGAGTATTTGCGCTGCAATATCATTTGCATGTAAATCGTTAGCTTGCATTGCATCAATTACAGCAAACTCGTGTTTACTTTGATCAAAGTCGGTACGAATACCTATTTGTATACTGTGCTCAACATCTATCAGCCCTTCCATTGGAGCATGATAAAACATAGTGCCGTGATCAAATCGCGAGCCATTGCTATAGGTATCGGTGTGCGCATCAAAATGTACTAACGCCATTTTGCCATGTATTTTTGCATGAGCACGTAATAGCGGAAGCGTCACAAAGTGATCGCCCCCTAAACCTAATAGCGTTTTACCTTGACGAAGTATTTGCTCAGCAGCCATTTCTAGTTGCGCAGTAAAATACTCAGGATCGCCAACAGGGTAAGTAAAGTCCCCTGCGTCTGCCACTTTTAAGCGTTCAAATAACGGAAACGTCCATGGGTACTTAGTGTATTCCCATGCTAAATGAACCGACGCTCTGCGAATTGCATCAGGGCCTAAACGTGCGCCAGGGCGACCCGATGTTGCTAAATCAAACGGTAAGCCTAAAACCACTACGTCTGCATCAATTGCATTAATATTTTGCACCATAGGACGACGTAAAAACGTCATCCCATTTGAGTACAATGAGTGATCTGCGTGACCAAACAAAGTCGACATTGCTTATAACTCTTCTAAATAAGTGTAGCCATCAAGGCCGCTTTGCAATTCGTCTAAAACGCTTTGCTGTTCGTGTTTTTCAAGTTTAGTGCTTACTAAGTGCTCGTATGATTGCTGAAAACTCTCAACATCTAAATGTACATAGCGCATCATATCGGCAACCGTATCGCCTTGGTTTATCTCGGTAATACTAGCAACTCCTTGCTCATCCATATTAACAATCGCGCTGTGCGTATCGCCAAATAAGTTATGCATATCACCTAAAATCTCTTGATAAGCACCCACCAAGAAAAAGCCCATTAAGTATGGTTTATCAGCACTAAACTCTGGTACTGGTAATGTACTTTCAATACCTTGTCCATCTACGTAATGCTCAAGTGCACCGTCTGAATCACAAGTTATATCAAGTAATACAGCACGTTTTTTTGGTGCTTCAGTTAAGCCACTTAATGGCAATACCGGAAACACCTGATCAATACCCCATGCATCTGGAAGCGATTGAAACAACGAGAAGTTTACAAAAAACTTATCGGCTAAACGTACGTTTAACTCGTCGATAATAGGACGATGAAAACGATTTTTATTATCCATGTGCTTGTTAAGTTCATAACAAATACGAATATTAATTTGCTCAGCCCATGCACGCTGCGATAAATCGAGTAAACCTAGTGCAAATTGGTTATGCGCTTCAGCTAAATCACCTTGGCTGTCGTGATAAATTTCAATTAATGCACGGTCATTTGTTAAGTCAGTTAACTGTACAAACGACGCCCACATGTTTTTTAATAAAAGTGGTGCATCTGCTACTGGCGCGATTAAATCTTCTGGCGTGTAACTCTCAGTACCAATAACATTAGAAATAAGCACAGCATGATGCGCTGTAAGCGCACGACCCGACTCAGAAATAATAGTCGGCATTGGTTGCTCATATTGCTTACATGTATCACCAATGGTGTACACAATGTTATTTGCATATTCAGCTAAGCTGTAATTCATAGAGTTATGCGATTGGCTACGTGTGCCGTCGTAATCAACAGCTAATCCACCACCTACATCAAGGCAATCAATTTCTGCGCCTAACTTACGTAGCTCACAGTAAAAACGCGCCGCTTCGCTTACACCTAAACGTACGTCACGAATGTTCGCCATTTGTGACCCTAAGTGAAAATGTACTAGCTGAAGTAAATCAAGCTGGTTTGCGTCTTTTAAACGATTAACTACATGTAAAACTTGCGATGCAGATAGACCAAATTTTGATTTTTCGCCGCCACTCGCTTGCCATTTACCTTTACCTTGCGATGCTAAACGTACACGAATACCAATGCGTGGTTTTACGTTAAGCTCTTTTGCTTGGCTAAGTACCATGTCTAGCTCAGAAAGCTTTTCAAGTACGATATACACTTTATGACCTAGCTTTTCGCCAATAAGTGCTAAACGTACGTATTCTTTATCTTTGTAGCCGTTACATACAATAACCGCGCTGGTTTTTTCAGCCAGTGCTAGTACCGTAAGTAGTTCAGGCTTGCTGCCTGCTTCTAAACCAAGTTGCTTTTTTTCTACTTGTGCTTGGCTTGCTACTATTTCTTCAACCACTTCACGTTGTTGGTTTACTTTTATTGGGTAAACTAATAGGTAGTCTTTAGGGTAACCATAGTTTTCGATCGCAGTATTAAATGCGCCGCATAAGCTGTGTACACGATGGTGTAAAATTTGCGGAAAACGAACTAAAGCCGGTAGGCTTAAACCTTTGTCTTGTAGTTGTTTTGCGATATCTGTTAATGCAATGGTTTGCTCTGGGGCATGTGCCTTTGGCGCCACATACACATCACCTTGATCATTAATACCAAAAAAACCTTGGCTCCAATGACGAACATTGTAGCTCGTACGAGCTTGTTCTAGTGATGTTGTTTCTTTCATTTATCTTTCTCTTTTATTTGATGAATGCCAATAGTGAGTATCGGCTGATTGCGCGCATTAAAAGAAAAATAGGGATTCAAGTCCAACAAGTATTTTTACTCGTAACGAGTAATTTTTAAGATTATAAATACCAGCTTTATTGTAAAACCAGTGAGCCCTTAATTAATAAGGCTTCGGTACTAATTAGCTTTATGATTAAACAGGGTATAGCGGGTCATGATGGTTAATTTTACTACCAGAAGTATATAAATTATTGCTTAATTGCTTGTTACTTTGGTTATTGAGTCTGCTTTTGAAGATGTAGATCCAAGTTTGCGCCATGCTTCGTACTGTTCACTTTTGAGCCATGTAATACCTATATACTCTTCCCAATTAACAAAATTAAGAGTTCTATAGCGCTCATCTGCGCAGCCACCAGCGCCAAAGGCTACTCTGCAAAGCGTCAATGTAAGATACATGCCATCGTATTTAAGCCGTTTATTACTTTGAGCTTCTGGGCAGCCAGACAATAACCGAGTAGGTATATTCAAAATAATGCTTGCTGTTTTTATACTGCCTTCACTAGCAACTCGAGTGATAGACGAGCAACCTTGTAAATAAAATTCATTGTTATTAATAACAACATCAGGCGTTAATGGCTCCCACCAAGGCGTAGGTATCGAGGTAATAACATTGGTTTTTAAAGGATTTTTACTACAAGCAGTTATCACAACAAGGTAGCCAAAGAGTAAAAACAGTGATTTGTAAATATTCATAGTTGGCTTCCTATCTCTGCAGTTTAATTTATTTGAGTATAGGATATTTTAACAAAAGGAAATTGGACGAGATTAAACACTTTTAGGTGCAAAAATAATAATGGCCATACCCAGTAAAGCAACAGCTCCACCAATAACATCCCACATAGTGAGTTTTACGCCATCAACAACCCATAACCATAATAGCGCAACGCAAATATATACGCCGCCATAAGCTGCATATACACGACCTGCTGCATCAGGGTGGAGAGATAATAACCAAGCAAATAAAGCTAAACTTAAAGCACCAGGAATTAAAAGTAATATACTTTTATCCTCTTTAAGCCAAAGATAAGGAAGGTAACAGCCAATAATTTCGGCAAGAGCAGTTATGACAAATAGCGCGATAGTTTTTACTTCAAACATAACGTTCTCACGTAATTTAATTAGCTAAGTAACGTACAAATGTTGTTACTTAGCTATTTTACTTATTCAGCTAATGCCATTGCGGCAAGCTTCATTGTACTTTCAAACGACTTAGTACCCGCTATAAATAAACCATTGTGACAGAACACAGCGTCTTCAATACCTGTTTCATCTACAAAAGATTCATCAGATAGGCCTGACCATGTTTTAGGAAGCGATTTTCTATCTTCAAATGAGCCTGGCTCAACTGGCACTGTTTGTAATATCCACTGCCCTGAATGCGACGGATAAACCATGTATAACGCATCGCTTGATAAAATATGCACTGTTTTTTTCCATGGGGTGTATTTTTCAAGCACGATTACTCGAGCATCTTCTGCATTTTCAATTGCTTTAGCAACAATCGCTTTTGCATTAACACTACCGTGAGCTGAAGCGATAAAACGCGTTAGCATACGCGCTGCAAATTCAACAGCCTCATCAAAACAGGCATCAAAGTTACTTTCTTCTTCCCATGTAGGGTTAAACATTGAAATTGTTTGGCTCAGTGTTATGCCCTCAACTACGCCTTTTACATAACCGCAGTCAATGGCATCAATAGTCGATACTAAACCAGAGTCAACTCTATCTGCTACTGCTTGATTATCATTACAAAGCATTAAACCGTACTTTTTCCAAATTAAACCAAATGATGAAAAAGGAGTACCATTTTCACGCTCACCCGCACCACCGCATTGATGGTGATCAAATCGACCTGTATCTGGGTTATATTCGCCGCCTACATCAACAACAATATCAGCACTTTCTATAAGCGCTTTATCGCGAGTACGAACAAGCTTAAACGCTGGCAAAATATGTTTAAGTACCGCAATACTAAAAACGTCGTCTGCATGAAAATTACCATTGTGGGTTACTACTGTTATTTCGCTCATTGGTTTATCGCTACTATTAGAAAAGATAAAAATTCTCGCTTTGTAAGTTAATTACTAATTATCGAGACAGATTTTATACGAAGACAGGTGTTAAAAACAGTGAAGTATTTTTTGCTTATCTATAAAAAGAGTTTTTATAGTGATTAGTTTTAAGAATAACGTTTATTGCAAGGTAATAATGGGTGATTGTAGGGAAGGATATTTACGACACGTTAAACTTTAACATGCCGCATAGCTAGTTAACTTATTGGCTAAGCCCTAGTTCCATAAATACACTTTGTGGATTATCGACATATGAGCCAAAGCTGCCACAACGTTTAAAGCCTAAATTTTCATATAAACTGATCGATTTAATTTGCTTTGGGCCTGTTTCTAAACGTATTAACGGGATTTGCTTTTCACCAGCTTGATGCAATAAAATTTGCATAATACGTCTCGATAGCCCTTTACCACGATGGCTTGGTTTAACGTACAAACGTCTTATTTCGCCATAAGGTTGAGTATCAAATTTCTCTACAATCGCACCGCAGGCTATAATTCCCTCTTCGGTTTTTAAACCAATAGCATATACATTAGGTGAGGTTAATTCGTCTAACTCAAGAGACTGCGCGGTAGCAACAGGATATAAAGAGTTTATAAGTCGGTCTATATCATCAAATACATTGACTACATCGGGGTCATTAGGGTTCAAATCGACTAACTGCATAAAGCTTCCATTCATTGTTATAAGTTGATTAAGCTTTAAATAATATATTTAAGCGGGCGTAGCTTAGCACTGTTTAACAAAAAAATCTTTAGGGGAGACTGCATTGTGAAATTTCATCACTAAGAGCAATAAATAATCCAGTACCAAAATGAGCAGTTAGATTATTGCTATTAAATTGCGTTGAGCTTTAAGTAATGAGATTGTGAGGCTTATTTTTAGCGTTATGCCATTTTAAATAGCGATCCTTATCCATTGGTTTTGCGATTAAGTAACCTTGCATCGAATCAATATTCATTTTTTTAAGTAAATTGTACTGCTCAGCGGTTTCTACACCTTCTGCCACTACCGCTAAGTTTAAGCTTTTTCCTAAGCTGATAATTGTTTGCGCGATATTAAAACCAATGTCATTGTCTAAAATTTTATCAATGAAGCTCTTATCTATTTTTAGTTCTTTAACAGGAAACGCACTTAAATAAGCTAAGCAAGAATACCCAGTTCCAAAATCATCAATCGAAAACAAAAAGCCTGCAGCAATAAGCTCTTTCATTTGTTTAATTGTATATTCTATATCGTTTGAGATCATCGACTCGGTTATTTCTAACTTAATTTGTGAAGCTCGAATATCAAACTCGCTTATAGTACTAAACAGCTCCTTTTTTAAATTTGATGAATTAAACTGACTTTGGCTAATATTAATTGAAACACAGAACGAATCGTCAATAGCGCTGGCTTCTTTAAGTTCATTAATTAAAATACATATATCGCGTAATACTGCATTTTGTAGTTTTTGTATAAGTCCGTACTGCTCGGCTATAGGTATAAATTCATTTGGTGCTATCAGGCCTCTTTGCGGATGGTTCCATCTAATTAGCGCTTCAGCTCCAATAATATCTCCGCAAGTATTAACTTGTGGCTGAAAATAAGCACAAAACTCATCAGAAGCAATAGCTCTAACAATGTCGGTTTCAAGCTCAGTTTGCTTTTCCAGCAGAGTTTGCGACGCAGGATCGTAAAAACTACTGCTGTTTCCGCCTTTCTTTTTAGAGCGATACATAGCAGTATCGGCAAACTTTAATATATTATCAGTTTGTGCATTTACGCTGTCTATTAGGCAAATACCTATGCTGCAACTTACTTGAAAGGCAAGTTCGCCGACTTCAAAATTATCATGAAACACGCTCTGAATTTTTTTAGTCACGGATTCGCATTCATAAATTGCCTGCTTTGTATTTTCACCTATGTCTTCAAGTAAAATAATAAACTCATCGCCACCGGCTCTAGCCAACGTGTCTGAGCTTTTGATTATGGCGTTTAATCTTTTTGATAGCTCTACAAGTACTTCGTCTCCGGCACTGTGCCCCAACGAATCATTAATACGCTTAAAGTTATCTAGGTCTAAAAATAATAAAGCTCCAATATTTTTTATACTTTTTATGCTCTCTACGCACGTGTTTAACCTATCACTAAGCATTCTTCTATTTGGCAGATTGGTGAGTGGGTCATAAAATGCGAGCTTATGAACTTCTTGCTCTGCTTTTTTCCTTATTGAAATATCCCTGGCCATCCATACAATATGCCTTTTTGTCGGGTTCTCAGGGTGGTAATGATCTAAAGCAGCGGCTCGTCCTTCAAAAACTATACTCCCCTTCGGGACATTTAATTCATATTCAAAGATTTGCATATCGTTAGTCGACAACGTTTTTGCAATGACTGCCATTATCATTTGCGCATCTTTTTGAGGAAGTAAGCCTTTAACATTTTCACCAATAATATCTACCGTCGACTCAAGCAGTAACTCATTAGAGGTACCATAAACATCGGTATATACGCCCTCTTCGCTTAAAATAAGGATGAGATCGGGCATTACTTTGGTAAAGGCTTTAAATTTTTCATTACTGTGCTGTAAATTAGCGACAAGCTGTTTTGCCTTTTCAAATTCGTTACT
The DNA here is from genome assembly GCF_015864485.1 of Pseudoalteromonas sp. SWN166. Taxonomy (NCBI): domain Bacteria; kingdom Pseudomonadati; phylum Pseudomonadota; class Gammaproteobacteria; order Alteromonadales; family Pseudoalteromonadaceae; genus Pseudoalteromonas; species Pseudoalteromonas sp. SWN166. Next base: position 37,380 of record NZ_JADYXB010000020.1, on the reverse strand, counting down.
TTTTTCAAGAGCGATACTTGAAAAGTGTACAAAAAAATCTATTAATTCTAAATCTTGTTTTGATGGAATTTTAGGGCTGCTATGGTAAATAGCAAAGGTGCCTAACAAATCAGCTTGAGTTGACATAATAGGCGTTGACCAACATGACTTAAGATCAAACTTTAACGCTAAGTCTTTAAAGTCCTCCCACAGTGGTGAAGTTTCAATATTTTCTACAATTATGCGCGATTTCGAAAATGCAGCAGTACCACATGAACCCACTTTTGGCCCTATATAAACTCCATTAAGCAAACCACAGTACTCTGGATGAATATTTGGGGCTGCACAATGAAAAAGCTGCTCGCCTTTAGCTGATAAAATGGAACACCTAGCAGATTCATCATCCATAATTTTTTCTATCGATAAACAAATTTCAGTAAGCACCTCATTTAAAGGTGCCCCTAATGCAATTTTAGATAAAATGCCTTGCTGGTGAGATAATAACTTTTTTAACCTGTCCGTACCCATTTTTACTTGCTCGCATTATTTATACATATTGATACAACAAAAGCCTCAAGCAGATGCTTTTTTACTATGGAGTAAAGTTCAGTATAGTCATGATTAGTAAGTTTATTATTTTATTAATAAAAAACTAATCTGACCTATTTTGATCAATCATAATTGCATATTACTAAACATCTGTAGTTACCATATAACCAAAATAGCAACATTAAAGCTAACACTTTGTTACCTAAAAATACTGTTTAAAATTACTCAGCTATTTATAACTGTCACTAATGGAAAATATTTTTGAAGTTACAGTGCAGATCACGCAAGGTATGGAATATTTTTTCAGGATTTAAATTAATTAGCCAAAAAGGGTTAAAGCGTTTTGTGCTTATCCCGCTTTTAATTAATATTTTACTATTTGATAGCTCGTTTTTTTATTTTTCTGGTTAAACGACTGTTTTAGCTACATAAATAACATACTACCCGAGTGGTTAAGCTGGCTAGAGTAGTTAATGTGGCCAATCGCAGTTTTGCGTCGTATTATTTGGCTGCAGCATGCTATTTACTATAATCACTAATTTTATTATACCAATCTGCTTATATAGGGGGTCTATTTAACGTTAAGAAAATTACGCTAGAACTAGGCAAAAATTTTTGTATCAAGTTATTCTAAATAAAAAACTTTTAACGACGTTGTAGTGCAATTTGATTCGTTAAATTGATCAAAGATTTATGCAGGTTGGTATTACAGCCCCATTCAATGCTTTATTAAGCGAAAAAGTTGAGCTTTATTTAACGGGCCAAAAAATTAGCGATGACGGCTTTTCTGAATTAGTTAAAGATGTACCTGGAATGCTTGCCCGTGAGTGAACAAAGCTGTGCTACTACCCTCTATGCACTATTTGCTTTTTTATATTACTTTGGGTTTTACCGGTCATTGGTCAAGTATTATGGGGTTTATTTACGTGTTGGATGTGTGCGGTGCAATACGAAGACTATGCGTTTGATAACCATAAAATTGACTTTAAGCAGATGAAAGACGATTTAAAAGCTAAGCAAGGTGTATCGTACGGATTTGGTTTTGCTGTTATGTTATTAACCGCTATACCATTTATAAACTTAATCGTTATGCCTATTTGCTGTGTGATTATGCTCACCGAGCCTTTAATTTTAATCCTTGCTTTAACCCTTATTGCTGGTGCTGCTGCACTGCAAAGTTTACTTGGTTTTGGCTTAGGGGTTATTGCTACGCCAATTTTAGTATTGATTTATCCTGCTTTTATACCCGCCCCTATTTTGCTTCTAGGACTAGGCTTATCGCTATTAAGTGCACTAAATAATAAAAAGAACATACAGATTAGTCGTATTAGCATTACTTTATGCGGGCGTTTTAGGTAGACGTTACCCTAGCTATAGCAGCGGTGTAACCAACTTAATAACCACTGATAACAAGCAAGCGTTAACCATTATTTGTAGTTCAAGGGTCGATTTAACTACCTCACTTCAAAGTGATAACAGTTATATGATTAGCGCTGAAAAAATTGAAAAAAACAAAAATCACTCAGTTAATCATGGGATCGGAATTGACGAAGATATTTGGCTAAAAATAAATTATCTCGGTGTGGGGTCTTGGTAGAAAACCCCGACCACTCTAGACTCGATGCCGGGGGCGCTAACCTATAAATAAGATTGATTACCTCACGTTGGGCAATCAATCCTTTATTTAGCTTTAATACCTATTGCTTATAAACCTTGCTCAGTAGCCATTTTTTTCGCAATTTGTGGGGCAGTCCAAAGTGATGGTAACAACACAAATGATACAGGTACGGCGGTTACTACAATAAACGACTGCAGTGCAGAAATACCACCTGAACCTATCGAAATTAATATTGCTGCCATAACCCCCATCATAATGCCCCAAAACACTCTAACGGGTGTTTGCGGATGATCGTTACCCGTCATTACCATAGATACAGAGTAGGTCATGGAGTCACCCGTGGTTGCTACAAATATTGTGGTTAAAATTAAAAACAACACCGATATAACAAAGCCCATAGGCAGCTGCTCAGTAATGGCCAACAGTGCAGCGGGTAAATTTAAGCCCGCAAAGGGTTCTGAAATAACACCCGGGTTTGCTAACTCAAAAAATATACCAGAACCACCCACTATCGTAAACCAAAAACAAGTAATAACAGGAGCAATTATTGAGATAAGCGTGATCATTTCGCGAATAGTACGGCCGCGTGAAATTCGTGCAACAAACATAGCCATTAAAGGTCCATAACCTAAAAACCAGCCCCAAAAGAATACCGTCCACCAGTCTAACCAGGCGGTATCGGCACGAAAAGTGGCCATAGGAATAAAGTTATTAATATAAAGCCCAAACGAATGAATATAGCTATCAAAAATAAAAGCTGTAGGCCCCATCAGCAAAATAAACAGCATTAACGCTACGGCTAAAATTACATTAAAGCGACTGAGTAATTGAATTCCTTTAGTGACGCCACTTACAGCAGATAGAGTATAAATTGCAATTAAACCAAATAAAATAGCCACTTGAGTGGTGTAAGTATCTGGAATACCAAATAGCTTTTCTAAACCAAAACTTACTTGCAACCCTAAAAAACCAATAGGGCCTACCGTGCCTGCTACTACAGCTATAACACAACACGAATCGACAATAGCACCAAATGCGCCTTTCATTACGCGATCGCCAAATACCGGATACAACAAAGTACGCGGCTTAAGCGGTAAACCTTTTTCGTAATGTAAATGCATATAAACTATGCCAGTAAGGCTGCCTAAAATAGCCCAGGCTAAAAACCCCCAATGCATAAAGCTTTGCGCTAAAGCATTAAATGCAGCCTCTTTAGTGCCTGACTCACCACCAAAAATTGGCGGCGGCGAAATAAAATGCGCCATGGGCTCAGCAGCAGCCCAAAACACCCCACCACCAGCAAGGAGTGTACACATAATAATGCTTATCCACTTAAAGGTGGTAATCTCTGGCTTTTTTAAACCACCTAATACCACTTTTCCGGTACGTCCAAAGGCTAAAAACAACCCAATTATAAAGGTCGAAAGCAATAATATTTGCCAAAAGGCACCAAACGTCTTAGTAGAAAAAGCAAAGGCGGTATTGCTCCAACTCGACATTAAATCAATATCATAAAGTGCTAGCACAGCAAATAGCACAAGGATGCCACCACTGATTAAAAATACCGGTATATCAACCCCAGCCAAATACTTTATTGTAGATGAATGCTCATCCTCATGTTGTTTTGTTACTCCAGTAGTGCTCATTTATCGTCTCTTGATGGATTTTTAGTTACCGACATAGCGACATACCACAACACCCACCCTAAATACGAAATGAAGCGACGCGAATCAAAAGGTTAAATTATCTTTCGATCTTACTTTATTTCGAGTTTAGAAAATGCCATAACAAATATCTTAACTGCCAACTTGTAAATATTTTACCCTTTTCAGCCACCTAATCCAACGGTACTCTAATTATTAATAGTGAATTTACACAATAGTAAAGCCTTGCTTACAGCTATTTTTAATAATAAACAAATATAAAACAACAATTTTGAAGGGGTTAGGAAAACAGAAATAGCAATATAAATAAAGAGATGGAAAGTACAGCGATAGAACAAGATACATAAGGCTAAGTATATTAATAGTCAAATGCATCATTAATCTCGCAATATATTTAATATGTATTGATAGTATTTTTGTAAAAATAACGAAGATAATATTTTGGGTAAATTTATTGATAGTTTCTAAATTATTAGCAACGCGTATAACACACATAAAAAAAGCGCTTAATAAGCGCTCTATTACTTTAATAAATACGATACTTACACTAATACTTGACGCGTGTTTGCTATAAAGTGATGTACTTCGCGCTCAATTTTAGGGTCAACAGGCTCATCTGGTCGACGATCATTCGGGCAAGGCATTTTTGGCGTAGTACCAAATAAGCGACAAATTAATGGGCGCTCGTCATATACAGTGCAGCCATTGGGGCCAAGATGCACACAATTGAACTCGTTTAACGCCGCTTCATGCTCCGCATCTGTTTTTACCGGTAAGCGCGACATTTCCTCTGAAGATGTTGTTACTGGCCCGCAGCAGTCGTGGCATCCTTTTACGCATTCAAACGCTGGAATATTAGCGCGCAATCGTAAAATTACTTCCTGATTTTTGTACATCACTATTTATACCCTTTATTTTTGCAACGCACTGACGCGGCAACTTTACTAATTTCTCCACAATGCATCAAAACGATGCCTAAGCCTAGAGTGGCTAGATCAGCTATAGTACGCTTTGCACTGCCCAAAAATCAAGCTAAGTTAGCGTTTAATTACGCCATAGTGTTAATATATACAGCTTGCAAACTAATTGTCGCTTATTAAGCTGGGAGGAGAAAATAGTAAACTGGCCGTTGTTATTATTTAACTTAAACACTTTGTTACCTAAAAATACTGTTTAAAATTACTCAGCTATTTATACTGTCACTAATGGTGAATATTTTTTGAGGTTACAGTGCAGATCACACAAGGTATGGAATATTTTTTTTCAGGATTTAAATTAATTAGCCAAAAGGGGTTAAAGCGTTTTGTACTTATCCCGCTTTTAATTAATATTTTGCTATTTGGTAGTTCGTTGTTTTTCTTATTTGGATGGTTAAGTGATAGCTTTAGCTATATCAATAACATGCTACCAGAGTGGTTAAGCTGGCTTGAATGGCTAATGTGGCCAATTGCAGTATTAGTCGTGCTATTTAGCTATAGTATGCTCTTTACAGTCATCACTAATTTTATTGCAGCCCCCTTTAATGCTTTATTAAGCGAAAAAGTTGAGCTTTATTTAACGGGTCAAAAAATTAATGATGACGGCTTTGCCGATTTATTAAAAGATGTGCCTAGAATGCTTGGCCGTGAGTGGACAAAATTATGTTATTACCTGCCTCGCGCAATTGGCTTTTTCATACTACTTTGGGTTTTACCTGTCATAGGCCAAATATTATGGGTTTTGTTTACCTGTTGGATGTACGCGGTGCAGTATGAAGACTATGCGTTTGATAACCATAAAATTAGCTTTAAGCAGATGAAAGACGATTTAAAATCTAAGCAAGGTTTATCATACGGGTTTGGTTTTGCCGTAATGCTACTAACCGCAATCCCGTTTATAAACTTAATAGTTATGCCTGTAGCTGTATGCGGTGCAACTCGTTTATGGGTTGATAATTACAGGCCTAAATACAGAAGTTAAAAGTAAAAATGGGTCCAGCGACCCATTTTTGTTACCACATAAAAATGCTAGCTATACAAATTTTGTGGCACCTTAGTAACGTTTAAATGAACGGTTATTTCCTCACGATCATGATATAGATGCTTAGCTTGTAACTCGTAATTGATACCTTGTTTCTCAAGCTCTTTTCTGATCATCGAAAGGCATTCATAAACACTATCAAAGCGCTTTTTCATAGGTAGCTTTAAGTTAAATATAAACTCTTTTGCGTATGCATTTACTGCCCAGTCAATCATTAGCGTAGTCACTTTGGTTGGTTTTTCTACCATATCGCACACTAACCAAGTAACATTTCTTTTTTCTGGGCGATATTTAAAACCGTCGACTCTAAAGTGTTTAACTTGCCCGGTTTGCATTAAATCGTCGTTCATTGGGCCATTATCAATCGCGCTTACAAACATACCACGGCGTACAAGCTGATAAGTCCAACCACCTGGGCATGCGCCTAAATCAACACTGCGCATACCTGCAGCCACGCGTGATTCACGTTGTTGCTCAGGAATAAATACATTAAATGCTTCATCTAATTTTAACGTTGAACGACTAGGTGCATCGCTTGGCATACGAAGGCGTAAAATACCCATGAAAAATGGAGAATTATTAAAGCTATACGAGTAACCAACGTAAGCCGTATTGTTTGTTAAAAACATAACATGCATTACTGGGCGGTTTGCTTTTGGCTCGCGCAGTACAGTATTTTGTTTTTCGAGGGCTTTTTTAAGCGGTGTTGAGATTTTTTTACAGAACGTTAAAAGCTCTTTGCCTTCATTTGTATCTGGCGTTTCTACGCGTAGCTCTGAGCATAATGTATAGTCTTTAGCAGCTTCGACTACTGCGCTTACACGGTCTTCCACTGGCATATTTTCGAGTAATGTACCGGCAAACCATTGGCGTGCAAACACCATGTTTTTAAAATCGACCTTTTTGATTATTTCGTCGCTGTGATGCGCTTCAAAACATTCGTAAACAACATAACCTGTATTTGGTTTTGCTTTTACATACCCTGCAAAACCTTGCTCTGCAGCATGAAACGTTATTTCAGCAGCGGCATCGTTTTCAAAACCACTACGACAAAAAATCACAACACTAGACATATTAACCCTTAAACTCTTTAAAACTTAAATCGTGCAACTTGCACTAAAATAACAATCCAACCAATAATAAAGCACAACCCACCAAGTGGTGTTATCGGCCCTAGCCACTTCATTCCTGTTAGAGCGAGTAAATATAAACTGCCACTAAAAAGTAGTGTGCCCGTTATAAAAAAGCCACCAGCCCAACTTAGGTTTATACCCCATTTAATTAAAATAGCCACCGCAATCAATGCAAGTCCATGCACCATTTGATACTCAGCAGCTGTTTTAAAAACCCCTAATGAATACTCCGATAAACGGCTTTTTAAACCATGGGCAGCAAATGCACCTAACATAACCGAAAGCATACAAAAAATACTGCCGGCCATTAAAAATAATTTTATCATTTAACCTCCTAATCGAATTTTAACACTTCTCAATTTGTTGCTTAATAAATTCAACAGCCCTTAATGCTGCTGTTTCTCTATTTTGCAGTTCAGTTACGCCACTTTTTTTACGTGGTTTTAATGAATGGTCGCCATCAGTCAGCCATGTGAGTAAAGGCTGTTTTGGCATTTGCATAGTAAGTAGTTCTTCACGTGTACCAAATGTATCTCGCTCGCCCTGTAATACTAAAAAAGGACAAATAATATCAGCAAAATGGTCGGTGCGTAGTTTTTCTGGCTTACCCGGCGGATGAAATGGATACCCAAATGCAACAACACCTTTAACGGGCTGCTCAGTGGTACATGCGAGCATTGATGCCATGCGCCCACCCATCGATTTACCGCCTATAAACAAGGGTAAGTTTGGCTCTACTTGCGTAAGTACTTGCTCATAATGATTAAGCAGTTTTGGCGCTCGTTCAGGAGGCCTGCGTTTATTGGTTTGTTTAGCAATTTGCATATATTCAAAATCAAATAAACCAACATCAACACCTTGCTCGCTTATTAATTTTGCCATATGTTGCATAAAGTCAGAATCGCTACCGGCGCCTGCCCCATGCGCAAATATAAACTGTGCAATTGCAGGTCGTGCCGTGCTTTTAAACCATTCAATCATTATTAATACTCATATTCCTGCTCATGCTCTACTAAGCTCAACATCCACTCTTTAAACGAGACTATTTTACCAAGCTCTGTTTGCGATTCACGTAGCACTAAATAATACGCATTTTTGCTTTCTAGGCTGTGATTAAATGGAATAACCAATCGCCCTGCATCTATATCAGGCTTTGCTAAAACACTATTACCAATTGCTACACCTTGCCCGTGTACAGCAGCTTGTAACACCATTGATGAGTGACTAAATATAGGGCCTTGGTTAACTTGAACATTACGCACACCTGCGGTTTTCATCCATGTTTTCCAGTTTTTACGTGTAGTGTCGTGCAATAAAGTGTGATGCGCTAAATCACTAGGTTGATCAAGCGGCTTTGGCCCGCTCAATAACATAGGGCTGCAAAGTGGTACTAAATATTCGGTATGAAGTTTATATGCCTGAACACCATTCCAATGGCCTCGGCCATAATAAATAGCAACGTCTACGTCATCAGTCAGTGAGTTTTCATCTTGGTCTTGCGCTTTTATTCGCACGTCTATTTCTGGATGTAACTCATTAAATAAACTCAAACGAGGCACTAACCACTGAATAGCAAAGCTTGGCGTTAAACTTACTGTTAGTGAGCCTTTAGCACCACGCGCTAATAGCTTTTCAGTTGCATCAATAAGCTGAGTGAAAATCTCTTTAATATCTAAAAAATAGCCTTGGCCTTCTTCAGTTAATAGTAAAGAGCGATTTTTACGTAAAAACAACTTCAAACCTAAATGCTCTTCAAGTGTTTTTATTTGATGGCTCACTGCCGCCTGCGTTACATAAAGCTCTTCTGCAGCCTTAGTAAAACTTAAATGACGCGCAGCCGCTTCAAAAGCTTTTAATGCGTTTAATGGAGGTACTCGTCTTGACATAATAACCAAGCTTAGAATTAGTTTTTCTTATGCGTGAGATTATATACATCATATAAGTTTGTGTATATTAAAGGCATAAAAAAAGCGACTTAAGTCGCTTTTTAATAAACATTATGCTGAGTTATAAGTCGCTTGCACTTGTATCAAGTGGTGCAAAGCTTTTAATTAAATCATCAACCGCTTTCATTTGCGTTAAGTAACCTTCTAACTTGCTAAGCGCTAGTGCACATGGGCCATCACATTTAGCTTCATTAGGGTTAGGATGCGCTTCAATAAATAAACCAGCTATGCCTAAAGCCATACCACTGCGAGCAAGCTCTGCAGCTTGTGCACGACGACCATCTGCAGAATCAGCTCGGCCACCAGGGCGTTGAAGTGCATGCGTTGCATCAAAAATTACAGGCGCCATGGCTTTCATATCATCCATACCCAGCATATCAACCACTAAATTATTGTAACCAAAGCTAGAACCACGTTCACAAAGTGCGATGTTGTTATTACCCGCTTCATTAAATTTAGTAATGATATGGCGCATCTCGTGTGGCGCTAAAAACTGTGGTTTTTTCACGTTAATAATTGCACCCGTTTTAGCCATCGCCACAACTAAATCTGTTTGACGTGCTAAAAAGGCGGGTAACTGAATAACATCAACTACTTCAGCCACTGGTGCTGCTTGATGTGGTTCGTGTACGTCAGTAATAAGAGGAATATTAAACGTGTTTTTAATCTCTTCGAATATTTTTAACCCTTCTTCCATACCAGGACCACGGTACGAATTGATTGAAGAACGGTTAGCTTTATCGAATGATGCTTTAAATACATAAGGAATATTTAATTTAGTCGTCACTTCTACGTAATGCTCTGCAACACGCATAGCTAAGTCGCGAGATTCTAATACGTTAATACCGCCAAACAATACAAATGGTTTGTTGTTTGCCAGTTCAATTTCATTAATTTTAATAATTTGGTCTTTCATTTAAATTCCTTAAGGTGCAACTGCTTGCATCATTAATCCACAAATATAAGCCATATAAGTACCCACGCCGTAACCTAATACAGCTAGCAGAACACCAACAGGTGCTAATGACGGGTGAAACGCTGATGCTACAACAGGTGCAGACGCTGCGCCGCCTACATTAGCCTGAGAGCCTACGGCCATATAAAATAACGGTGCTTTAATAAGTTTAGCTACTACTAACATTATGCTTGCATGCACTAACATCCAAATTGCGCCAACTAAAAATAACCCTGGGTTATTAAAAATAGCCGTTACGTTCATGTGCAAACCAATTGATGCGACTAAAATATACAAAAAGCTAGAGGCTACTTTAGAAGCGCCAAACGCTTCTATTTGCCTTACTTTAGTAAACGATAAGCCTATACCTATCGTTGTTGATATAACTATTAGCCAAAAGAACTTACTGTTTAAGCTGTATTCTTTTGCCCACTCATAGGTAGTGCCAAAGTACGGGCCTAAAAAGTCAGCGCAAAAATGCGCTAAACCGGTTATACCAAATGCTATTGCAAGCAACATCATGTAATCGTTAAGAGTAGGTATGCGCGCGTGTTCAGCGTGATAGGCTTCAACGCGTTTTTTTAAATCTTCAATTGCGCTTGTATCGGCGCCAGTAGCAGCATCAATTTTTTTATGATTTGCTGCCAATAACAATAAAACAGCCATCCAAATATTAGCAACTATTACATCGACTGTAATCATTACAGAAAATATATCACCGCCAACTTCAAACATTTCTTTCATTGATGCTTGGTTAGCACCGCCGCCAATCCAGCTACCCGCAACGGTTGTCATACCGCGCCATACTGCATCAGGTCCATGCCCGCCAACAATACTTGGATCAAATGCACTCACTACTAAAATAGCTAATGGGCCGCCAATAACAATCCCGAGTGTACCCACTAAAAACATAATAAGTGCTTTAGGGCCTAAGTTAATAATGGCTTTTAAATCAATACTTATTGTAAGAAGTATTAAACAGGCAGGCAGTAAATAGCGCGAAGCCACATAGTAAACATTGGATTTATTACCATCTACAATACCAAAAGTATTTAATAACGAGGGTAAAAAGTAACACAGTAGTAAAGCTGGTACGTATTTGTAAAATCGTTTTAAAGCTGGACGCTCACTGTTTGAAGTTTTAAAAATAAACCCCAAAATAACAGCAAGTAAACCAAGCACAACGGCATCATTAGTAATTAATGCACTTTGAGTTTCAACCATAATTATTCCTATTCTTAATGGTGCGTTTTATTATTATCTTCTAGTTCTTCAATTTGGTGCTGAATTATCTCTATTGCAGGATCATCCGGACACTCATCTACAAAAAACTGTAAATCATCACGTGCCATTTTAGGGCAACCGAGCTGATTTAATAAGTAACCTCTGTCGCGTCTCTCATACGGGTCGTCGCCTATTAGCTCCATTAGCATCTCTACACAGGTCAAAGCGTGACCAAATTTATTTTCGCTAATGAAAGACCATTTTTGCTGAGCTAAAAATAGCTTATATACTTCATCATCAAAAATGAGTTCGAGTGGCTCTTGCTCTTGGCCATCATCTTCATCTGCATTTTCAGGGATGATATACCAGCTTTGTTGTCCACTACTTGGCTCTATTATGTAACCTTCTTCATCACTAATCGCCACATGTACGCCAACATCACCTTGTGTAAGACTAAGATTCGCGTCAAAGTTAGCTTGCTGTAAAAAGTGACAAAGTATAACTGCCAGTGTTGTAGGTGAACCACTGCGCATAGAAAGCGTATAGCTTAGTGTATTTAATTTATATTCAGGCACTTTTAAGCCTGAGGCACTAAATAGCCAATCGCTGTAAAACATATCTAATAATTTTTCGAGACGATCGTGCTCATCACTCACTTTTAAACACAGCGCTGAAATTTGCTGTTCAAAGTCAGTTAAAATTTCATAACATGGTGTTAAATCTATCTGAGGGTCCCATTTTGACTCTGCTTTAATACAGCGATAAATCGCTGGAGGTGTAAATTCATCGTAAGCATCATCAAGATAAGATTCATCGTGTTCGTCAAACCCGAGGGTAGTCATTAATACTGCAACATTTTAGAAAACGAAAGCGTAGTTTACCTAACTTTAAAGCTATATACCAATATAGAGATGTTTTTGAATATTTTCTGAGAGGGAGTCGTATTTGAGCTTCACAAAGAATTATAAAGCTCAAATAGTTAGATATTACTTAAAGCAAAAAAGCTGATTTAGACGTCGCCAAATAGCCTATAGCCAAAATAACAGCAGTGTTAACTAAAACGAAAGCAACTTTAGCAGTCATTTTAGTTTGTCTGGCGCTTTTAGCCCCAATACCAATATATATAATCACTAAAACTATTTTTTCTAATAGCCAATATTGTTCAAACGGGTTTATTTTAGCCATAAATATAAGTGTAAGTGCAGACACTAACAACAACGTATCTATGCTGTGACTGCCAATCATTACCACTTTATTTTTCGCTAATTTACCACTACCCATTCGCGAAAATGCGCGAACATAAAATAAAATCACACTTAACATCGCAATTGCCATGTGTGAGTGCTTTACTGCTAAATAATCCATATGCCCCTGTACTTCTGTTTTATAAAAATCTAATCAGGAAAACGGTTAAAAGCCGCCTCTACTTATCAATAAGTTTTACTGTGTTGTCTCATTTCAGACTGAAGTTGTACGTTTTCAAACGCAAGCTGTACATTTTGCGAGAAAATTTTAATTAAATGTCGCTGTATATCAGTTAAATCTTTTGGGATCCCTGATATAAACAGTATTGAGTTATGATTATACTTGCTGCTGCAATACGCAAATAAGTAGTTTTCTTTATAAATAATACTTTTTTCATTAAGGGCCTGATGGTATGCACTTAACTGCTCGATTTGTAGCACAGCATCAAGCTCTTTACCTTCACTTTTTTCGAAATCGCCAGTGCCAGAACACACAATTAATTTTTTATTATTTCCACTTCCTGGGTTCTGCGCAACCAAAGTGCTCGCATATACTGCTCGATCAGTAACGCCAAGTAAAGATGTTAACTGCTGCATAACCCCTTCAATAAAATGCTCTATTGAATGCGCAGAAAAAATATCACGAGACGCTATAATTATTTTTTCAAGCCCTTCGCGTGACTGCTCTATCGAAATAATATCGCGGTACGAGCGTAGACTCGACATAATAACAGTAAATAGTTTTTGAGCAGTAAGCTCTGTTTTTGATTTATAATCGTTAATATCGTAATTAATAATTACTTGACGCTCAGGAGCCTGTCCAGGTTGCCCTGTTCTTAAAATAATTCGTATATGATTATTCTTAGCCTCTTCGCGAATAAACCTAGCAACTTGTAGGCCGGCATCATCGGTTTCCATTACTACATCAAGTAGCACAATCGCTGCATCGGTATGCTCTTTTATAAGCTCTTTGGCTTCAGCACCCGAATAAGCACTGATAAATTCTAAGCGTTTATTTTGAAACTCAAAATCACTCAACGCTAGTTTTGTAACGGCATGAACTTCAGGTTCGTCATCAACAATTAATACTTTCCAGGTACCGTGTTCAATCTCATCGATTGTCTCTTCTGGCTCATCTGAAAATAAAAAATCACCCATCATAATCGAAATTCCTTCATGGCATTATGTAACGCACTAGCAAGCAATTATTATTATTTAGGGCCACTGTGCAAACGTTACACGGTCATTATTACCAAGGTCTTTCACTGTTTTAATATTAACGAATGCCATTTTTTTAAAAAAATGACGAACAGCTTCACCTTGCTCAAAACCGTGTTCTATTAAAAGATAGCCACTAGATAACAAATAGTCACGTGATTGTGTAATTATTTGTTTAATATCAGACATTCCGCAGTCATCAGCCACTAATGCCGACAAAGGCTCAAAGCGCACATCGCCCTGATTCAAGTGTATATCACTGCTTTCAATATAAGGGGGATTGGTGACAATTAGGTTAAACTTTTCACCGTGCAACTCGCTAAACCAATTACTTTGCTTAACGCGCACGTTATTAATTGCCAGTCGCTGCTGATTACGTGTAGCAAGTGCAACAGCATCGCTTACTCTATCTACAGCCGTAATTTGCCAGTTAGGCATTTCACTGCCCAGTGCTAATGCAATTGCACCAGTACCTGTGCCTAAGTCAAGTACCTTCGCTGTAGCGGGTAGCGCTACTTCAAGTGCTTGTTCTACTAACGTTTCGGTATCTGGTCGCGGTATTAAGGTTGTTGCGTTAACTTCAAGCGATAAACTCCAAAACTCACGCTGCCCCGTAATATGTGCAACGGGCTCACCGTTTAAACGTCTTTGGCAAAAGTTATCAAATTGCTGTTGTTGCTCAGCATTAAGCTCATGCTCTGGCCAAGTAAAAAGGTAACTGTGAGGTTTTTGAAGAATATGTAAAAGTAAAACTTGTGCATCTAATTTAGCACTTTCGCTGCTAGGTGCTAATAAATTAGCGCCTGCAGCAATTGCTTGTTCAAGAGTGTGGCTCACGACTACTCGTCGCCCATAGCCGCTAATAAGTCAGCTTGATGCTCTTGCATTAGTGGGTCAATAACGCAGCTTAAATCACCTGCTACCACTTCATTCAAACGATAAAGTGTTAAATTAATACGGTGATCGGTAATACGACCTTGTGGGTAGTTATAAGTACGAATACGTTCAGAACGATCACCACTACCTACTAAATCACGACGCTCAGATGCTTCTGCCGCATGGCGTTTTTCATCTTCAGCCTGTTGCAAACGTGCTGCAAGTACCGACATAGCTTTAGCCCGGTTTTTATGCTGTGAACGCTGATCCTGACACTCAACCACAACACCGGTAGGTATATGTGTAAGTCGAATAGCAGAATCTGTTTTATTAACGTGCTGACCACCTGCGCCCGATGCACGAAATGTATCAACTTTTAAATCTGCGGTATTAATTTGTATCGCTTCAGCTTCTGGTACTTCCGCCATTACCGCAACAGTACACGCAGAGGTATGAACGCGCCCTTGTGACTCAGTTTCTGGCACACGTTGAACGCGGTGTACACCAGATTCAAACTTTAATTGCCCGTAAACGCCTTCACCACTAATATTCGCAATAACTTCTTTGTAACCACCGTGTTCACCTTCATTGGTGCTCACAACTTCTACTTTCCACTTTTTAGTTTCTGCGTAGCGGCTGTACATACGAAATAAGTCACCAGCAAAAATAGCCGCTTCATCACCGCCTGTTCCTGCACGTACTTCAACAAACACGTTGTTGTTATCGCGCGGATCTTTTGGCAACATTAATACTTGAATTTGATCTTCAATTACCAAAATTTGTGCTTTAGCTTCTTTGTATTCTTCTTGCGCCATTTCACGCATTTCAGGGTCAGAATCTTTAAGCATTTCTTCTGCACTGGCTAAATCGTCTTGCGTTTCTTTGTAGGTTAAAAACGTTTTTACAATCTCTTCAAGCTCAGAGTATTCTTTTGAAAGCCCACGAAAACGATTTTGATCACTAATGACCGACGGGTCGCTTAGCAGCGCTTGTACTTCTTCGTAACGCTCTACTAAGGTTTCTAATTTATTATAAACAGACTCTTTCATTTAACGGTTATTCCTGATCAATACCTAACATTTTTTTCAACTGGTTTAGCTGCGCCACTTCACCTTTTTTCGCTGCGTCTTGTATTGCACGGGTAGGCGCGTGCATTAAGCGATTGGTTAATTTATTGGCGAGCTCTAATATAATTTTTTCTGCATCTTTACCTGTATTTAGCTGACTAACAGCTCGCTCAACAAGTTCTGACTTAATTGTTTGTACATCATTTCGATAATGGCGGATTAAATCTACCGAATCGAGTGAACGCATCCACATTGCAAATTCTTTGGTGCGCTCAGTAATAATTATTTGTGCTTGCTCAGCAGCTTGCTCTCGCGCTGCCATATTCTCGCTTACAATGGTTTGTAAGTCATCAACGGAATATAAATAGGCAGCATCTAGCTCCCCTACTTGGCTTTCTATATCGCGTGGAACCGCAATATCTATAAATAGCATAGGCTTGTGACGGCGCTGCTTAAGCGCTTGTTCAACAACCCCTTTACCAATAATAGGCAAAGTACTGGCTGTAGAACTAATCACTATATCGGCTTTATGTAAACGCTCTGGCAATTGCGCTAAAGCAATTACATCCGCCGACACCTCGTCAGCTAAGCTTCGAGCTCGCTCAATAGTTCGGTTCGCAACGGTGATATTTTGTGGCTCATTTTGATATAAATGTTTAGCAACTAACTCTATGGTTTCGCCGGCGCCAATTAATAATACGTTTGTTTTATCGAGCTTACCGTAAATATGCTTCGCTAAATTAACAGCCGCAAATGCAACCGATACAGCGCTTGCGCCAATATTTGTTTCGGTTCTAACTTGTTTCGCCACCGAAAATGTTTTTTGAAACAATCTATCAAAAGTAACACCTACAGCATCGTGGGTTTTAGCGCTAAAAAACGATTGCTTTATTTGCCCTAAAATTTGCGGTTCGCCTAACACAAGAGAATCCAACCCACACGCTACGCGCATTAGGTGGTTAATGGCGTCATTACCTTCATGACAGTATATATTGCTGCTCAGTTCATGTTCATCCAAACCATGGAAACTGGCAAGCCAAGTCAACAGTGTTTGGGAATTTTGCTGAGCGAGGCTACAATAGATCTCGGTTCGATTGCAGGTAGACACAATAACCGCTTCATTAAAGTCGGCATGGCCGCTTAATTGTTGCAACGCCTCTGAAATTTGCTCAGGCGAAAAGGCCACTTTTTCACGTAATTCTACGGATGCGGTTTTGTGATTTATACCTAGTGCTATTATGGTCATATTTGCCAAATATTGCTGAGCCCTACTTCAAAGGCGGTAATTTTACCAAAAATCAGCGGAATATGGAAAGTAAGGAACAACATTTGATTCGACAATATTTGATTTTATTCATGTTTTTTTTGTTTTTAGGTGGCTGTGCTCATCAAATTGATACAAAAACAACACTTTATGATGATTGGAAACCACGTTTAGCTGCTCAAAAAACTTGGCAGGTCGAGGGTAAACTCGCGTTTATTAGCCCAAAAGAGCGTCAATCTGCAAACTTAAATTGGCAGCAAACAACAAATTCCAATAATTTAATACTGACTACTTTTATTGGTACTCGTATTTTGTCGCTTAAACAAACAGCAAATGGTGCTGAATTAGAATTTGACGGCGATGAGTACTTTGATACTAACGCTTCAGAGCTTTTAAAGCGTTTAACGGGTTTTACACTCCCTGTTGATAATGCCGATAATTGGCTTAAAGGGACTATTGATGACCAAAGTTTAGTTGTTGATGAGTTAGGCCGCGCAAAGCAAGTATTATGGTTTGATAATACAGGCAAAAAATGGCAAATAGATTATGGCACTTACGTACAAAATGCAGGTTACTGGTTACCAACCAAACTAACGTTAAAGCATCAACAAATAAAAATTAAGATTCAACTCTACGATTGGCAGTTTAAATAAGCATGAATAACAAAACCTCTTTTTCACTTATTGCTCCGGCAAAACTCAATTTATTTTTACATATAAATGCGCGCCGAGAAGATGGCTATCACGAACTTGAAACCTTATTTACTTTTTTAAATTTTGGTGATGAGTTGTACTTTGAGTTGACAACGGATGGCAGCATTTCTATCGATGGTGATACTAAAGGCATACCCTTAACTGATAATCTCATCTATAAAGCGGCACTTTTATTACAAACTTACTGTAAAATCCCTTTAGGTGTAAAAATAAATTTAATTAAACGCTTACCGATGGGAGGAGGTGTTGGAGGTGGTTCATCCGATGCTGCAAGTACTTTATTAGCACTCAATAAATTATGGAAATTAGAACTAAATTTGGAAACCCTAGCCCAATTAGGGCTTAAATTAGGCGCTGATGTTCCGGTGTTCATACAAGGTCAAAGCGCCATAGCACATGGTATTGGTGAGAAATTGCACCACGTAGAACTTGAACAAAAATGGTACTGTGTTGTGCATCCAAATCAACATGTAAGTACGGCTAAAATATTTACACATCCCGATTTAAAACGCGACACACCAAAAATAATAGGCGATTGGAAACACCATATTTTAACCAACGATTGTGAGCCTTTAGTTAAAAAGCTTTGCCCCGAGGTTGAAAAAACCCTCCAGTGGTTGCTAAAATACGCACCGTCGAAGATGACCGGAACAGGTTCATGTTGTTTTGTCGAATTTGCTAGTCAAGTTCAAGCACAAGATGTACTTGAAAATCTCCCCCATACTTGGCAGGGTTTTGTGGCTTCAAGCGCAAATGTCTCACCTGCTCATACGGAGTTAACCGCCATTTTCGATCAATGAAGTAACGTACAAGTAATCATAAGTTAACTTGCAGTGGTATTTATTACTGCTCGTTAGTCCAAATATTCAGTGCCTGAGGAACCCTACCGTGCCTGACATGAAGCTCTTCGCTGGTAACGCAACACCTGAGTTAGCTCAAAAAGTTGCAAAACGTTTATATATTGAATTAGGCGATGCTGTTGTTGGCCGTTTTAGCGACGGTGAGATCAGTGTTCAAATAAATGAAAACGTTCGTGGCTCGGATGTTTTTATCTTGCAATCAACCTGTGCCCCTACAAACGATAACTTAATGGAGCTTATCGTTATGGTTGATGCTCTACGTCGTGCGTCTGCAGGTCGTATTACTGCCGTCATTCCTTATTTTGGTTATGCGCGCCAAGACCGTCGTGTGCGTTCTGCTCGTGTTCCAATTACCGCTAAAGTTGTTGCCGATTTCTTATCAAGTGTGGGTGTTGACCGTGTTCTTACGGTTGATTTACATGCGGAACAAATCCAAGGCTTCTTTGATGTACCAGTAGACAACGTATTTGGCAGCCCTGTATTACTTGAAGATATGAAAGAACGCGACTTTGAAGACGTCGTTGTTGTATCTCCAGATATTGGTGGTGTTGTACGTGCGCGTGCAATAGCAAAACTACTAAACGATACCGATTTAGCTATTATTGATAAACGTCGCCCACAAGCAAACGTTTCTCAAGTAATGCATATTATTGGTGACGTTGAAGGCCGTGATTGTATTATCGTTGATGATATGATTGATACCGGTGGTACGTTATGTAAAGCCGCTGAAGCACTTAAAGAACATGGCGCTAAGCGTGTATTTGCATACGCAACGCACCCTATTCTTTCAGGTAAAGCAGCAGAGAACCTACGTGACTCAATGATTGACGAAGTAATTGTAACTGACTCAATTCCGCTATCTGACGAGCTTAAAGCCCTTGATAAAATAAAGGTACTTACGCTTGCTGACATGTTAGCAGAGACTATTCGTCGTATTAGTAACGAAGAATCTATCTCAGCGATGTTTGAACACTAAGATTAAACATTCCTGAGTATAAAAGCGCCTTTTGGCGCTTTTTTTGTAAGCGATGTTTATTTTGTCTGAGCGTGGTGGTATGATAGCGCGCCTTTTGGCTAGGGACCTTGGTCGCAAAGGCCCTACACATTTAAATAACTGGAGACATCATGTCTAACAAAACTTATACGTATAACGCTGAACTTCGCGTAGAAACTGGTACTGGTGCGAGCCGCCGCCTACGTCGCGAAGACAAAGTTCCTGCAATCCTTTACGGAGCTGACAAAGAAGCTTTATCTCTTACTTTTGCTCATAAAGATATGATCAAAGCGCAAGAAGACGAAGGTTTCTACACGCATATCCTTACGCTTAACGTAGATGGCGAAGCTGTTGAAGTAATCTTAAAAGATATCCAACGTCACCCATTCAAACCTAAGCTTACTCACCTTGATTTCCAACGTGTAGATGCTACTCATAAATTTCAAACTAAAGTTCCTCTTCACTTCATCGGTGAAGATATTGTAACTAAAGCTGGCGCAACTGTTGTTCACCAGTTAACTGAAGTTGAAATCTCGTGTCTTCCAAAAGCACTTCCAGAATTCATTGAAGTAGATGTGTCTAAGTTTGTTGTTGGCGATTCTGTTCATATTTCTGACCTTACTTTCCCTAAAGGCGTAAGCTCTGTAGATTTAGGTAAAGGCGAAGGCCATGATCAGTCTATCCTGACTATCAAAGCAAACAAAGCAGCTCCAGTTGAAGACGACGCTGCAGCAGCAGAATAATTTTTAAGGTCTCGCAACCTTGAATTCTATTCAAATGCTTGTGGGCCTGGCTAATCCAGGCCCCGAATACGCAAACACACGCCACAATGCAGGTGCTTGGTTCATCGAGCAAATCGCTGCACGCTACAACTGCACTCTAAAACACGATCCTAAATATCACGGCCTTACTGGCAAAGTGATAATTCAAGGCCAAGAATTCAAATTATTGATCCCCACTACTTACATGAATTTAAGTGGTAAAGCGGTCAGTAGTTTAGCTAATTTTTTCAAAATCCCTGTCGAGGACATTTTAGTTGCCCATGACGAATTGGATTTAGACCCAGGTGTTGCCAAATTAAAAAAAGGCGGCGGACATGGCGGTCATAATGGTTTAAAAGACATTATTGCAAAAATGGCAAATCAAAAAGACTTTATGCGTTTACGCATAGGTGTAGGTCATCCGGGGCATCGTGAAATGGTAACTGGTTGGGTGCTTGGAAAAGCGGCCAAAGTAGACCAAGAAAAAATGGATGCTGCTGTTGATGAAGCAGTTCGTTGTATGGAAATACTTGCAAAAGATGGTGTGTTAAAAGCACAAAACAGACTACATTCGTTTAAACCCTAATAACTTGGGTTACAAGCACATCGTTTAAACGAATCTAAACAAGGTATCTTACTATGGGTTTTAAATGTGGCATCGTTGGCTTGCCTAACGTTGGTAAATCAACGCTTTTCAATGCACTAACTAAAGCGGGTATTGAAGCCGCTAACTTTCCTTTTTGTACCATTGAGCCTAATACAGGTGTGGTACCTGTGCCAGATCCTCGTCTAGACGAACTTGCTAAAATTGTTAATCCTCAACGAGTTCTTACCACTAGTATGGAATTTGTAGACATTGCTGGCTTAGTAAAAGGCGCATCTAAAGGTGAAGGCCTTGGTAACCAGTTTTTAGCTAACATTCGTGAAACCGATGCAATTGGCCACGTAGTTCGCTGTTTTGAAGATGAAAACATCATCCACGTAGCAGGCACTATTGACCCTGCTGACGATATTGACGTAATCAACACTGAGTTAGTGCTTGCTGATATGGATAGTGCTGAAAAAGCCCTTTTCCGTAATTCAAAAAAAGCTAAAGGTGGCGATAAAGACGCTAAAGAGCAAAATGCTGTACTTGAAAAAGTAAAAGTGCATCTTGACGAAGGCTTAACTTTACGTGGTCTAGCACTAACTAAAGAAGAAAAAGCAGCAATTAGCTCTATAAACTTCTTAACGATTAAACCAACAATGTATATTGCAAACGTTGCTGAAGATGGTTTTGAAAATAACCCATACCTTGATCGTGTACGCGCTATTGCCGCAGCTGAAGATGCGATTGTTGTTCCTGTATGTGCCGCTATCGAATCTGAACTTTCAGAATTAGATGACGAGGATAAGCTTGAGTTTATGGCTGATCTTGGCCTAGAAGAGCCAGGCCTTAACCTTGTTATTCGTGGTGGTTATGAATTACTACAATTACAAACTTACTTTACAGCTGGCGTAAAAGAAGTACGCGCATGGACAATCCCTGTAGGTGCAACAGCACCACAAGCAGCGGGTAAAATCCATACCGACTTCGAGCGTGGCTTTATTCGTGCGCAAACTATTGCTTTTGACGACTTTGTTGCCTTTAAAGGTGAGAGTGGCGCAAAAGAAGCAGGTAAGATGCGTCAAGAAGGTAAAGAGTACATTGTTAAAGATGGCGATGTAATGAACTTCTTGTTCAACGTATAAGTACAAATTAAACCAATTTAACTTGGTAATAATTTTTAAAGGCTCGTTTTTACGAGCCTTTTTTGTATTTAAGTATTATAAAAATAATAATTGAGCACAATCAGGGCCTGTTGACCTTTTAGGATTGAAATTTGTTCAATCTAGGGGCTATTTAATCGCGGCGCGAGGTTTGTAACCTAGTGGGCTAAGTAAAAACCGAGCAACAAAGAGTAAATTGCCCCTAGGCAGAACCCTTCGGGCAGCGCATGTTTGGCATTTATGCTGCGTTATCGCCTATTTATGGGGAATAACCACACTACATAGGCTCTGCCTTGTCTAAATACCAAACACACTGCTGTAAATTTAACCTCAAAAGATAAACAGGCCCTAATCATCTTTGTAATATCACTCAATTAAAGAAGTACAGGGTTAATTAAGATTCTGCGTATTTAAGGCAGCTAAAAAAACAGCATTTTTATTAAAATTTAGCCTGTTAGCTTAATTTTCCTGCAAACAAACACAGTTAAGTGTTTTTTTGCAAAAAAGGTGTTGACGAATTTGGGTCATATCAGCATAATACGCCCCGCACTCAGCGATGAAGTGCTAACAAAAAAAGATGGCTAAGTAGCTCAGCTGGTTAGAGCACATCACTCATAATGATGGGGTCACAGGTTCAAATCCCGTCTTAGCCACCATTTATTTTTTTGTTGCTCAATGAAGAGTTTAAAATAGCTACCTGTACTTTATTGTACAAACGATGCGGGAGTGGCGGAATTGGTAGACGCGCTGGATTTAGGTTCCAGTAACTTCGGTTGTGAGAGTTCAAGTCTCTCTTTCCGCACCATTTCTTGATAAGAATTAAAACTATCAATTGTTATTGTTGGGATATCGCCAAGCGGTAAGGCACCAGGTTTTGATCCTGGCATTCCCAGGTTCAAATCCTGGTATCCCAGCCAACAATGGCTAAGTAGCTCAGCTGGTTAGAGCACATCACTCATAATGATGGGGTCACAGGTTCAAATCCCGTCTTAGCCACCATTTCTTTTTTAGAAATGGCTCTGCAAGAGTTAAATTGCACTCAATGAAGAGTTTAAAATAACTACCTGTACTTTATTGTACAAACGATGCGGGAGTGGCGGAATTGGTAGACGCGCTGGATTTAGGTTCCAGTAACTTCGGTTGTGAGAGTTCAAGTCTCTCTTTCCGCACCATTTCTTGATAAGAAATAAAACTATCAAATAATTCTTTGTTGGGATATCGCCAAGCGGTAAGGCACCAGGTTTTGATCCTGGCATTCCCAGGTTCAAATCCTGGTATCCCAGCCAACTTCTTCTACCAAGGAAAGTTGGATAAAAGAATAACTCTTGCTTAGAGTTTAAACTGGCAAATTAGTGATGCGGGAGTGGCGGAATTGGTAGACGCGCTGGATTTAGGTTCCAGTAACTTAGGTTGTGAGAGTTCAAGTCTCTCCTTCCGCACCATGTTCTTATAAGAACTAAAATTATAAATAATTCTTTGTTGGGATATCGCCAAGCGGTAAGGCACCAGGTTTTGATCCTGGCATTCCCAGGTTCAAATCCTGGTATCCCAGCCAACTTCTTCTACCAAGGAAAGTTGGATAAAAGAATAGCTCTGCTTAGAGTTTAAATTAGCAAATTAGTGATGCGGGAGTGGCGGAATTGGTAGACGCGCTGGATTTAGGTTCCAGTAACTTAGGTTGTGAGAGTTCAAGTCTCTCCTTCCGCACCATGTTCTTATTAAGAACTAAAACTAATTCAAATTTATAGTTGGGATATCGCCAAGCGGTAAGGCACCAGGTTTTGATCCTGGCATTCCCAGGTTCAAATCCTGGTATCCCAGCCAATTTGATTCCCTTGTCTAAAACTTCTCAATACTCATTAAATTCAACTTACTTTTTCTGCATTTAAATAAACACTTATAAATTCATCTATTGTTATCGGTTTACTATATAAATACCCTTGCAAATAATCACAGTTCATACCTAATAGCGCTTGCTCTACCTCTTTTGTTTCTATTCCTTCAGCTACTACATCGCAATTTAATCGACTCGCTAAAAATAATGTAGACTCAACAATGGCATAATCTGGTGGGTTAATGAGCATATCTTTGATAAACGACTGATCAATTTTTATTTGATTAATTGGCAGCTCTCTTAATAACGACAATGATGAAAAGCCAGTACCAAAGTCATCAACACTAAATTTAAACCCGCGCATACTCAACTGCTGCATCATTTTTCTTGCAGCCGGAATATTTGTCATCATTGCACCTTCAGTAATTTCAAATATTAGTGAGTCACTTAAAGTAGGATCGGTTGTAAGTAGGTTAATTATAAAATCGTAAAACTCACTACTCTCAATATCTTTAGTCGATAAATTGACATGTATAGTACCGATGAAGCCAAACAGTTTGAGTTTTCTAATATGATTAACCGCTTCTTGTACAACCCATTTCGATAACACAAAAATAAGCCCTGTACGCTCAGCTACGGTTATAAACTTTTCAGGGCTAATAAAGCTGCCATCATCTTGCGGCCATCGGATAAGCGCTTCTAGGCCATGTAATTGTAAATCTTTAGAGTCCATTATGGGTTGTAAATAAAGCTCAAACTCATCTTTATGTAATGCCACTTTAATTTTGGCTGATAAATCAAAAAAGTCCTCCGCTCTTTTACCTATTGCAGATGAGTAATTTACTAAAGGTTGAAATGTTTTTTTAGCTTCATGCAGTGCCAAGTCGGCTTTTTTTAATAACTGATCGGGTAATCGGCTATCATGAGGAAAACGACTTACGCCTATACTTAATTGTATTTTAACTATTTGCTCATGTGTACAAAATGGAGTTTTAACAGCTGAATTTATAATGTTTACACAGTAATCCATACTTTCATCCGCATCGGTATGCAGTAAAAATGCAAACTCATCACCTCCTATTCGATATAATTTAGCAATGCCGCACAAGTCTTTGCTTAGTTTATTGGCGAACGCTGCTAATAGTTGATCGCCACATTGATGACCAAACGCATCATTAATTTGTTTAAAATTATTTAAGTCGATATAGAACAATGCAAATGAAGAAGGGTATTCCACTTGTTTACTTAAGGACTTAAAAAATTTATCGCGGTTGGGTAAGGTTGTTAAGTTATCGTGCTCTGTTTGATATTTTTGATACTGGGTTGCTTGCTCTATTTTAACAATACTTTTTAAACTCAGTTTAATCACTAAATAAACAAACCCTGCTCCACCAAATAGCAACATAGCGACCATATTCATCACAACAGGTGCAATAGCGTAGTTAGAAAAGTAATAAAGTACCCACCAATAGCCAAAAATAAAGCTAATAATGGCGCATAACAATATAGTCCACGCTAACTGCGCTGTTTTTTTACATACTTTAATCGTTGTTTTTAGGCTAGCTACAAGTAATAGCACACCTAACATAATCATTACTGTAAAAAAATTATCCACACACAGGCTCTTTAAAGTTATTTAATTGCAATTTAGTGAAGTGACACCGTTAAATTAAAACCGTGTTCGATATAGCGAACCACTACCTGCCCATCTAAAAAACAGACATAAAAAAAGGCTCATAAATGAGCCTTTTTAATATCTACTTTAAATTTAGCCTAAATCACCGCTAATTGCGTATTTTAAAACCCAGTTTTTTATTGGCCCCGTATTATTCGCCATTTTTAAAAACTGGCTACGTGCCCATTTAAGTGGCGTAATTTGATTAGAAAACCCAAAGTAACACGCGTCCATCATGCTCATCATTAACAAATTGGCTTTACGGCGAGCTCGCTCATATTCTTTAAGCTTTAGCGGGCAACCAACATCATCTGCATCATTTAAAATGTCAGCAAGTGCCACTACGTCCTGAAAACCTAAATTAACGCCCTGCCCTGCAAGGGGATTAATTGTATGTGCAGCGTCGCCCACTAAAACCAAGCGCCCTTGCGAATAATTATTAGCGTGTTGACGAGTAAGCGGAAATATCGCATGGGTCTGTACTTCAAAGTCTCCAGCAAGTTCTGGGAACTTATTCAGTATGTGTGTTTTTAACTGAGTTCGGTTTAGCCCTTTAAATGCTTGCAATGTATTTGCATCGTCGTACCAAATTAAATTAGCGTACGGTGCCTGCATTGGTAAAAATGCTAATGGCCCGGTTGGTGTAAACTGTTGCCATGTTTTAATTTGTTGCGGGGCATCAAGTTTAATTAATACCCCCATGCAATGCTGTTGGTACTGCCAACCCGTAATACCAATATTAGCTTTAGCACGCAGTTGCGATTGCCCGCCATCGGCGGCAATTACTAGATCAGCTGTATAGGTTTGATCTCCATACACAAGCGTAATTAAATCATCCGTTTGCTCTATTTTAGTTACCGGCAATGATTGCTCAACAACCTCAATCTTATAATGCCCAAATTGCTGCCACAAACTTGCTTGAATTAAACTATTTTCAATCAAGTGGCCTAAATGTGTCGTGTTTATGTCGGCGCAATCAAATAATAAATTGTCACCACCGCGCTCAAAAGCCTCTAATTGTTGATAAGGTGCTATGCGGTTTTGCCTTAAAAGAGGCATTGACCCTAATTCATCAAGTAAATTTTCTGAAAAACGATTAATAGCCGACACTCTAATATCCACCTTATCGCTACTAAGAATGTGTGATGGGTCTATAAGGTGTTTTTCGATTATGCGCACGCCAAAGCCTTGTTGAGCCAGCTTTATCGCCATAGCCGCGCCAACCATGCCCCCGCCCACTACTATCACATTATTTTTGGTCATGTTTTTCATCATTTTATTATTACTTGAGTCTGTTTTGATTGTATCAAAATTAATTTGTTTTATACCAGAGGATATCCCTAACAGCACATTAAACTCGCCCTGTATTGATTTGAGATCACAAACATGAAAACTATACTTGGATCTGGGCGGGTATCCAGCTAAAATACGCCTCCTTTAAGTGAGCATGCTTGCTCCTTAATCCTGTTTCTAGCACATTTTTGTGCCACTATCGAATTGAACACGAGGCAATATTTCAATGAGCAAAAAGCTGCATATTAAAACCTGGGGTTGTCAGATGAACGAATACGACTCTCAGAAAATGGCTGAACTTTTAGATGCCACCAACGGCTACCAGCTAACTGATGATGCAACAGATGCCGACGTAATCTTACTTAACACCTGTTCAATTCGTGAAAAAGCGCAAGAAAAAGTATTTCACCAGTTAGGTCGTTGGAAGTTGTTAAAAGACGACAAGCCAGACTTAATAATTGGTGTAGGTGGTTGTGTTGCCTCACAAGAAGGTGACTCTATTCGCCAACGCGCACCATTTGTAGATGTTATTTTTGGCCCGCAAACATTGCACCGTTTACCAGAAATGATTAAACAAGTGCAAGGCAACAAAGGCTCATCGGTTGTTGATATTTCATTCCCAGAGATTGAAAAGTTTGACCGTTTACCAGAGCCAAAAGCCGATGGCCCATCTGCATTTGTATCAATTATGGAAGGCTGTTCTAAGTACTGTACTTTTTGTGTTGTACCATATACTCGCGGTGAAGAAGTTAGCCGCCCAGTAGATGACGTACTACTTGAAATTGCACAACTTGCAGAGCAAAACGTACGTGAAGTAAACCTACTTGGCCAAAACGTAAATGCATACCGCGGTGACACGCACGATGGCGAAATTTGTTACTTCTCAGATTTAATTCGTCTTATTGCAGCTATTGATGGTATTGACCGTATCCGTTACACCACATCGCACCCGGTAGAATTTACGCCTGATATCATCGACGTTTACGCCGATGTACCAGAGCTTGTAGATCACTTACATCTACCAGTACAAAGTGGTTCAGATCGTATATTAAACCTAATGAAACGTGGCCATACGGCAATTGAATACAAATCGACTATTCGTAAGTTACGTAAAATTCGTCCTAACTTAAGCATGTCGTCAGATTTCATTATTGGTTTCCCAGGCGAAAGCCAAGAAGACTTTGAAGCAACCATGAAGCTTATTAGCGACATTGGTTTTGATATGAGCTTTAGCTTTATTTACAGTGCACGCCCAGGTACACCAGCGGCAGATTTACCAGATGACGTAACAGAGCAAGAGAAAAAAGAACGCTTATACTTACTACAAAACCGTATTACACAAATGGCGCAGCAAATTAGCCGCCAAATGTTCGATACAGAGCAACGTATACTTGTTGAAGGTCCTTCTAAAAAGAACCCAATGGAATTACGTGGCCGTACCGAAAATAACCGTGTAGTAAATTTTGTTGGCCCACACACAGTGATCGGACAGTTTGTTGACGTACGTATTACCGAAGCACTACCTAATTCTTTACGTGGTGACTTAATTCGTACAGAATCAGAAATGAACTTACGACGTGAAATCGCGCCTTCAGCTATTTTAACTAAAGCTGCAGCTGCAGAGCCAAAACCAGACACTGTTAACGAAATTGGCGTAGCTACTTTCGTTCCTTAGTCAAAATTATTAGCGCCAGTTAATACTGGCGCAGTACTATAGGAAGCAATTTTGAGTAATCAGTTAAAAACGTTAGAGATTTATTTAGAACCTGCCGATAACAAACGCCTTTCTTCTTTATGTGGCCCGTTTGACGAAAACATCAAACAAATTGAACGCCATCTGGCTGTTGAAATAATTCACCGTGACAACTTTTTTAAAGTAACCGGTAAATTACACAACTGCGCCGGCGCTGTAGAAATCTTAAAAAACCTTTATGTTGATACTCAGCCAGTACGTGGTGTGTTAGGCGAAATAGAACCCGACGCCGTTCATTTAGCTATTACCGAATCAAAAGCCCTAGAGCAAGACGCATCAAGCAGCGCTTATGGCAAAGATATGGTGATTAAAACACGCCGTGGTGTAATTAAACCACGTAACGATAACCAAGGTGTTTATGTGGCTAATATTTTACACCACGACATTACCTTTGGTATTGGCCCTGCTGGTACTGGTAAAACCTACCTTGCCGTTGCTGCCGCCGTTGACGCCCTTGAGCGCCAAGAAATACGCCGTATATTATTAACGCGTCCTGCTGTAGAAGCGGGCGAAAAGCTTGGCTTTTTACCCGGCGATTTAAGTCAAAAAATAGACCCATACCTGCGCCCTCTTTACGACGCGCTTTTTGAAATGCTAGGTTTTGAAAAAGTAGAAAAGCTCATCGAAAAAAATATCATTGAAGTCGCACCGCTTGCTTACATGCGCGGACGTACTTTAAACGATGCATTTATTATTTTAGATGAAAGCCAAAATACCACCGCCGAGCAAATGAAAATGTTTTTAACTCGCATAGGGTTTAACTCAAAAGCGGTTATTACAGGCGATATTACACAGGTTGATTTACCACGTGGTACACGCTCAGGCCTTCGCCATGCAATGGAAGTACTTGATGGTGTAAACGAAATTAGCTTTAACTACTTTAAAGCCCAAGACGTAGTACGCCACCCTGTTGTAGCACGCATAGTTGAAGCCTACGAGCGTAACGACGAAAGCGAGCGACTAAAGCGCATTGAAAAGCAAAATGCAAAAGACGCACTTGCTGCTCTTCAACAGCCTACTACTAAAGAGTAATACTTTGACAACCGAACTTGATTTACAAATAGCGTGTGAGTTTGACAACCTCCCAAGCGAAGAGCAATTTGCACTGTGGGCCGACAAAGCCCTTAGCCAATATCGTGATGAGTCAGAGCTCAGTATTGTTATTAGCGACGAAGCGCAATCGCAACAGCTTAATAACGACTATCGTGGTAAAAATAAACCGACCAACGTACTGTCGTTCGAATTTGAAGCACCACCAGGAATAGATATTCCCTTGGTTGGTGATTTAATTATTTGCCCAGCCATTGTATTAGCTGAAGCAATTGAGCAAGAGAAGTCATTTCATGACCACTTTGCTCATATGGTTATTCACGGATGCTTGCATTTGCTTGGATTTGACCATATAAAGAGTGACGATGCTTTAGAGATGGAAAGCATAGAAAAGCAATTACTTGCAGAGCTGAACATAGCAGACCCATACCGGGACGATATTTAAATTAACGGAGCAATTAGACGCAATGAGCGACGGTAACTCGCAATCTAGCCAGGGTTCTTCTGGCAAAACGTGGTTGGGCAGAATAGCTCAAATGTTGCAAGGGGAACCCCAGAATAGAGAAGAGCTGGTCGAAGTTATTGCCGATGCGCAAGAACGAGACGTAATCGATCCAGAAACAAAAGAGATGATAGAAGGTGTGCTTGGCGTGTCTGAGCTTAAAGTGCGAGACATAATGGTTCCGCGCTCACAAATGATCACTCTTGAGATCGACAAACCGCTTGAAGAGCTAATTCCAATGATGGTTGACTCAACTCACTCACGCTTTCCGGTGGTGATTGAAGATAAAGATCATGTAGAAGGTTTTTTGCTCGCTAAAGATTTATTGCCACTGATCTTAAATAAAGACGAGCACTTACCATCAATACGCGATTATTTACGCCCAGCAATGGTAGTACCTGAAAGCAAACGTGTTGATACACTGCTAAACGAATTTCGTCAGCAACGCTACCATATGGCTGTTGTTATTGACGAATACGGCGGCGTATCGGGCTTAGTAACGATTGAAGATATTCTTGAAATAATTGTTGGCGAAATCGAAGATGAGCACGACGAAGAAGAAGAACATCAAGATATTCGTCGACTTGCTAAACATGTTCACGTAGTGCAAGCACTCACACCTGTAGATGACTTTAACGAGCATTTTAAAACAGGCTACAGCACAGACGAAGCCGATACTATTGGTGGAACTGTACTGCACGCATTTGGCCACATGCCAAGCCGTGGGGAAACGATTGACATAGAAGGTTACCAATTTAAAGTAACCAACGCCGACAATCGTCGTATTTTGCAACTGCAAGTCACCGTTCCTAAGGATGATGATAACGACAGTGAAGAAACTGCTAACTAGACTTACCCTATTAGCAAAAGATAAAAAAGCATGGCTCGCACTGGTTGCGGGCCTTGTTTTAACTTTTGGCTATGCCCCCTTTGAAATTTGGCCCATTGTATTTATTAGCCTTGGTGCCATAATTTTTTGCATTAACCCTAATAATACCGGTAAAGCACACGCAAAAACCGCTGCTAAATATGGCTTTATATTTGGTCTAGGTTGGTTTGGTGCAGGTATAAGCTGGGTCCATGTTTCTATTGCCACCTTTGGCGGTATGCCGCTTATAGCGTCGCTCTCGTTAATGGCTTTTTTGTGCTCATACTTAGCGTTATTTCCAGCCCTTGCCTTTTGGGCAACCACACGCTTTGCCACTGGCCCTAAAAGCTTTGGTGCATTACTCATTGCTTGCTTTGCAATTAGTGAGTATTTACGTGGTACCGTACTTACCGGTTTCCCGTGGTTAAGTTTTGGCTATACACAAACCGACGGACCACTCAGGCTGCTTGCCCCTTATATTGGCGAGTTTGGCTTAACCCTCGTGTGTATAGCAATTGGTTTTTCACTTTATCGCTTAACCCAAAAAGATTTTAAAACCCCTGTTGTTACGGCCATTGCTGTTGCGCTCATTTTTACAGGCGCAAATACCACAGGCAGTATTCATTACACAGATAAAAACATGTCGGTATTACTCGTTCAAGGAAACATACAACAACACCTGCGCTTTGAGCCAAGTGAGTTTTGGACCACCATGAGCAAATACCAAGACATGACGCGCCCTCACTGGGATGCCGACTTAATAGTATGGCCAGAAGCCGCAGTGCCCGAAATAGAAATGCTTGCTGATTCCTACCTAGCCAATTTAGACAGTGCAGCCTCGTTTAATAAAACCGCCCTTGTAACCGGTATTGTTGACTACCAACGCGATACTAAAAACATATTCAATACACTTATTGTGGTCGGTAATAAAGAACGCGACGACGAGCATGGGCATTACCGTTACCTAGATAAAAACCGCTATCAAAAACACCAGCTATTACCTATTGGCGAATTTGTACCGTTTCAAGATTTACTGCGCCCTATTGCCCCGTTATTCGATTTACCTATGTCGTCGTTTACGCGTGGCGATAAAGTACAAAACAACTTACGCGCCAATGGCTTTAACCTACTACCCGCTATTTGCTACGAAATTGTTTTTGCCGATTTAGTACGCGGTAATTACAAAAGCGACTCCGACCTACTCTTTACTGTAAGTAACGATGCCTGGTTTGGCGACTCCATTGGGCCTTTGCAACATATGCAAATAGCCCGTATGCGCGCGCTCGAACTACAACGCCCTCTAGTGCGTGTTACTAACAATGGTGTAAGCGCCGTATACGACCCTATAAGCCACACACAACAAACCATGCCTCAGTTTGAAGCTACCATATTAAAAGCCAACATTAAGCTTATAAAAGGCGATAGCGTGTACAGCCAGTATGGAAACATGTTTGTGTGGGGATTTGTGTTGTTGATGGGAGTTATTGGGTTTGGGGCTAGGTTCAGAAAATAAGTTAATACTGATCGCTGTTGAAGTTCAGCTCTCAGTATTAAATTAGAAGTCAAAGCTCAAAATTTATGATGCTAACCTCACCCATACACTACTGTATACTGCTATGAATCCGATAAACATTGGACTATATAACTCTAAAAAGTCACGTTGACGAAATTGTTCCAGAAACCAGTGAGAAAACATAATACCGAGTGCGAATAAATACTGAAATTTATCTTTCGAGTCTATTAAATAAAACTTATATAGACGTGGGTTGCCATGCTCGTCATATTCAGTAAGGTCGATATAAGCATTAAAAAATAACCTTACTTTAAGGTCATAGTCTAAATAGCTATGACTGCTGTGTTTGTATTTATCATCATTAAGATATATTTTTTTTGGTTTAAGCAAATCAGGGATAAATCCATCAACTACATCATTGTAACTGTCATACCTTCTAAAAAACTTATTATCCAAAACTCTTGTAGCGAATTGTTTTTTATAATTATCTGTATAGAAGTGAGATATAGAATTATATCGGAGTAATAAATATCCAATCGATAACAGTAAAAGAGTATTAATACCTGTAGGGTTAGTAAATGTAATTTTAAAAATAAAAGTATTTGCCTCTGTAACCTTCGCGCCTGAGAAAGTAAGGGCTAATAACACTGATGAAATAATTACTAGCGTTTTTTTACAACTTGCTAAAGCAGTATCGATAGGCGGAGCTAAATTTAAATCTGCATTAATTGCTTTGTTTAACTCTTTCACAGGTTCAATCACTTAACTACGCTCCATTTTTTTGTTTAATAATAAAGGTGACTTTAGCTTTAAGCTTAAATAAATTAAAGATCATTAACACTTCATAACTGCAATAATTTTCTCAACCCATAATACCAGCTAAGCGCAGCGACTGTGCCATGAGTTTCACCTTCAAAGTAACGTTGATTTATATGTAAATTATTACTTGAATGCATTTTTAATCTTTTAGCAAACTCTAAGCCCCATTGGTAATTTGTTTTGCCAATCTCACCAAACGCTTCGGCATTATTTGCAAAGGTAAAATACACATTACCTTTAAGCA
Organism: Pseudoalteromonas sp. SWN166; assembly: GCF_015864485.1. Lineage (NCBI taxonomy): Bacteria > Pseudomonadati > Pseudomonadota > Gammaproteobacteria > Alteromonadales > Pseudoalteromonadaceae > Pseudoalteromonas > Pseudoalteromonas sp. SWN166. The sequence continues at coordinate 3,996 of NZ_JADYXB010000020.1, read as the reverse complement.
GCTTATTTATTAGTTGCTTCTCATCAAAATAACGATTGAGATAGTTATTATCCCAAAGATACGTGGCATCAATAATTAAGTAATCTGTAAATAGCGCATGGTTGATAAGCAATACATAGCTGGCAAACAAGCCACCGAAAGACTCGCCAATTAAAACTCGTTTATTTGATGTGCGATATTTTTTATTAATGAGTGGAATGAGTTCCTTTTCAAAAAAGGCGCTGTAATTTGCGGCGTTGCCAATATTTTCAAACTTTTCGAGTAGCTGACCGTTAAATGTCCAATCTACATTTGTAGGGGTAAAGTCGCGCTCTCTTATCGCATTTTTACTGTTAGGAATAGCAACAATAATAGCTTCTTGTATTTGCTGCTCTAGCCGCTCTGTACTGAGCGCTTCCACCAGTCCAGCAACTGCTTTTAAATGGGTTGGGTCACCATCAAGCAAGTAAATCACAGGATATACTTGATTCGGGTTTTCACTGTAGCTTAGCGGTAAATAAACACTATAATTACGCTGTTCATTTAAAATAGTAGATTTTAGCTGATAGGTTTTGGCTAAAATAATAGACTCTGAGGCATTTACATTTACTGTAAAAAATAAATATAAAAATATTATTGATAAGACTTTCATACATATCCTTGTATTAATAACAAACCAAGAAGAAACGTCTGGCTTTCTTTCAACAATCAAAACACCGCTTTTATTGCTATTCCTTAATTCGCGACGCTAACTTTTTATATATCGCATCTTTATCGCGCTTACCAATTGCAAGTACATAAACCACAACTTCGTTGTCAATAACTTCGTAAGCTAAGCGATACCCTGCCGTACGCAATTTTATTTTGTAAACATTATCAAAGCCTCGCAACTTGGATGCAGGCACATGTGGGTTGTCTAAGCGCTCAGTAAGTTTCTTTTTAAACTGACTTTTAAGTGGGGCCGCTAGCTTCCCCCATTCCTTTAACGCCGCAGGTAAAAACTTTAACTTATAAGTCATCTATACTAACTTCAACCGCTTGAGATAAATCACCTCTGCGGCTCTCAACAACTTTAGTTAGTTCATAATCATCCAGTTGTTCCATAATTAGCTCATACATTGGTGCAGGTACTAAGTAAGCAGCAGGCTTGTTATGATTTAATATGGCTATTGCAGCGCCATCTGCTTCATTTAAAAGCGCTGTTGGATTTTTTTTAAGTTCTGAAATACTTGCCGAACAATCAGCTAAAACTTGTCTCATGAAACACCTAAAAAGAACTAAATTAAGCCCTAATTTTAGACCTTTTTTTATTTATAGCTATTCTTTTTTATAATCTTGTTAGTTTTTATTACTCTTTCACTGCATCTACAACGGTTTCAACATCCACAACTTGATTCAAGTTACCTTTAATAACCACTGTCGCCGATATTTTATCTTGAATGGCTTGTCTGTTTGGATCCCAGTATATCTGCAGGAACCCTAATAGCCCGGTTGCAAAGCCTGCGCCGTAGCCGCCATAGCGACCAAAACAATCTAATAAACCTAATGGCTCACCGCTTAGGGCGACCACGCGAATATTACATGCTTTTTTACCTGGTGTTTGCCCGCGCCAAAGTAACGAGAACAACGTAAAGTAAACAGCAGCCCAGCCAAACCCTAAGCCTAGGTCTTGAATAATGCCTTTGCTCCACTGCAAAATACTGTTAGTAGTTGTTTGTGCTGGCTTTTCTTCTATTAACTGTGCCGGTTGTATTTCGTTATTTTCACTGAGCACTAATAGCTGTAAAAATACGGTAGCAAGTTGTGGGCTTTGTAGGTCATTCATTTTTGCTAATTTGGGTACTTCCCCTATTAAATTATCAAGCGCATTTTGCTGGCAAGGTTGATCACAGCTTTCATCGGCTGTTTGCGCTAAATAAGTATTTACCCGTTGCTTTTCTGTGGCGGTAAGCTGAATTTCATCTTGTATTTTTACGCCCTGAACAGCTAGACCTTGATCAGCGTTATCGTCTTCTAGGTAATCTATGCCAATTGAAAGCACAGTAAGTGCGCTTACAAATAAAAAACTTGCTGCAAAAATTTTTAGGGTTCTTCGCCAAAACGACGACATTTTAGGTAAGTACTGTTGCGCAGTGCCTTTATAAAAAGCCATTGCAGCGACAAATGCGATTAAAGCCGCACTGAGCTTGGCTGCTAAAAATATAAGTGCAACATCAATTATAATCGCTAATGCACGCCTACTTGGTGTAGCTAAAGGCAAGCCTAGTAATGCACTGTCAATTTTAAAGGCGTAGGGGGTAACAACTTCTCGGGTTTCAGAATTTGATAATTCTAATTGTTCTATCTCTTTGGCTTTCATTATTTTTCTTGTTATTAAAATAGGTAACCCGGTTAACTTACGCGTTTTTTATTTTTTGCTCAAGGTAAACCTAAAGTAAATAAAACAACGACAACTCCTAACTGTTAGTGAACTAAATGTAATTTAATTACTCATAACAGCACTAATAAGTTGAGGATTTAATGTGAGTAAAGGGAATGCATGGCCGTGGGTCATCTCGTTATGTATACACGCTATAGTGTTGTACTTTTTGTTTTCGCAATCTATTAACGTTGCGCCGCCAAAGGAGGAAAAAAGCGCAATAATACAGGCCTATGTTACGGTTAATTTAGCAAGCCTACCTAAGCCAAGCTCAATTGTTACAACAACTAATGCGCCTGATATAAAACCTGTAAATACTAAAACTGATGCACCAAATGCAGCGACCTCTAACACTACACCTATAAAAAAAGATTCTACAAAAGCCAAAGTAAAGGTGACTAAAAAAACGCAAGCCAAAACCACCACGTTACCACAGGCACAAACTGAGCTTAAAAAAGAGCCTGTAAAACCTGTTGAACCCCAGTTAGCCGCGCCTTCAGAGCCTACAACAAAAGTTTCTCAAACATTTAAAAAGCTAAATCCATACGCGCCGCTATTTGGCTCTCCTGTAAATAATATGACTCATAAAAAAATGGTCTCCTTTGGTGAAGATAAAAGCTCTGAAAATGATGAGATAAACAATAATCCCACTATTAAAACGCCAGTAAAATCTGCTAATTCAGAAGTTATTAGCCAAAATACAGCAGGCACACGACGATTAGAAAAATTTAACGGTAAATGCTATTTAATTGATACTTCAACCGTATTTGGTAGTAATGGCATGCCTCAAGGTAGCGGTAAACCCTGTCCTGAGGATAAAACTGATAAAGAAATTATGTTTGAAAAAATCATGGAAAAATGGAGCCGTAAAAATAATTAGCTTTAAATAAGTGAACAAATAATATGTTTATCCGTATTGGTAAGCTTAAAGTACTTAGGAGTAAACCATGATCACCAAACAACTATCATCACTTTTTGTATTTAATTTATTAGTTGTAAGTGCACAAGCTAATGCAAACCAGCGCTGGTACGTTGTTAACGACTCAGTAATGGGCGGTGTATCTAATAGCCAATTCACACAAACTCAAGAAAGTTTGCTGTTTACAGGCAATGTTTCGCTTGATAATAACGGCGGTTTTGCATCAATACGTACAGAGCTAAATACACAAAGCCAAAATACTAAAGCTATAGCACTGCGTGTTAAAGGCGATGGACAAACCTATCAGCTTAGACTCAGAACTACCAATTACCTTGATGGCGCAGCGTACACCCACTCATTTAAAACAGTAAAAAATGAATGGGTAGATATAAACTTTGCTCCGAGTGATTTTACTTTAACGTATCGCGGTCGCGTGCTTGAGCAACAACCGATTATTGATTTTGATGACATAAAACAGCTAGGCTTTATGATTGCAGGCAAGCAAGAAGGTAGGTTTAAACTTGAAGTGGGTAAAATTGAGTTTAAAAGCTAGCCCACCGAGGGCGTTCAGAATTCTGTGTCAGCCTAAATTGCTAAATATCTAGCACACCATCTAACCTACCTTCGAAGTGGATGGCCAATTGCGACAATGTCAGATTCCAGTTATGGATTGGCATTG